>CAYNDW010000244.1:0-8531 GCA_964395375.1 uncultured Cytophagia bacterium | reverse complement strand
CTCCTGTTCAAAAAAGTTAGAATTTTTTTCTAACTTTCATGAACCAATGACATAAACCTCGCTGCGCAGCCGGCGCCTCAAGGCGACACGACTAATGCTGAATTAGATTGAAGGACAAATCACGATCATGCAGAAAAAATCCAAAGGCCAGCTCGAAGCCGAGCTTAGCGCCGCAATCACGCAGTTTGAGCGCGAATACTTGGGCCGTGGCCCGAAAGAGGCGCGCACGTTTATCATTCAAGACATGCTCCTCATGCGCCTCAAAGGCGTGCTCACGCCCGCGGAAGAAAAACTCGCGACGGAGAAAGACGGAGCACAGCTCATCAAGCAAGTGCGCACGCGCCTCATTGAAAGCGCGCGGCCATTGTTGGAGCAACTCGTGCTCGAAAAAACCGGCGCTGAGGTAATTAGCTTGCACACCGATATCAGCTCACGCACGGGCGAACGTGTCTTTGTGTTCGGCTTGAACAAAAATTTAGAAGAGGACTTTAAAAAATCTCTTGCGCATTGAAACTTCGCGCTTATATTTGCGTTCGAGTGACGCGACCAAGCGCAAGCGTGAGGCAAGCACGACGGCGTAGGCGCACAAATTGAAACAACTGGTTGACAAGATAGAATACATTCTCCCCGCGAGAAGGTAAGCTAAAACGTAAGCCGGCACTTAAATCCTCGTAAAGAGGTCGAGTGCCGGCTTTTTTATTTTATGCTCAACAATTTCGGTAAGGTAAAGAAATGACAACTGCGAAAGCCCAGTTTGAGCAAAGAATCAGCCTCCTCGTCTCGGGATTTTTACAATCCCAGCTTGGGGAAAATGCCACCACTGTACTCACGTTGCTCGCGGGAAACGCCGTGGCCGTGCGCGCGACGGACTGCCTCACGCCGGTGGAAAAGCAGCTCGCACAAAACGAAAGTGATTGGACGCTCTTGCAGCATTTCAAAGCGCAGCAGTTTAGCCACGTGCAGCCTATGCTCAAACAAAAACTCGAAGAGGTTGCGGGCGCCGAAATTTTAAACATCGTCACTACGGTAGACAAAGAGGGCCTGCGCTTCGAAGTTTTTACCTTCAAAGAAGATTTAGAGAGCAAGTTGCAATCCGCATTTCGTTCGGAGCAGTAAATTCCAAAGTCGTTTTCAAATCAATAAAACGGAGAATCAAATGAACACTATGAAGACGTTTATGCTCATGGCCGGCCTCACCGCGTTGCTGATCGTCATCGGCAACTGGCTCGGCGGCCAGACCGGCATGTTTATCGCGCTCGGCTTTGCGCTGCTCATGAACTTCGGCAGCTATTGGTTCAGCGATAAGATCGTGTTGAAGATGTACAACGCGCAGGAGGTCAGCCCCTCGACTGATCTCTACGCGATGGTGCGCACGCTCGCCACCAAAGCGGGCTTGCCCATGCCCAAAGTTTATCTCATTCCCGGCGAACAAGCGAATGCGTTCGCCACGGGTAGAAATCCCGAGCACGCGGCCGTGGCCGTGACGGAAGGCATTACGCGCATACTCAATCGCAACGAGCTGGCCGGTGTTATTGGCCATGAGTTGGCGCACATCAAGAATCGCGATATTCTCATCGGCACCATTGCGGCGACGATGGCGGGCGCGATCAGCATGGTGGCGAACATTGCGCAATTCTCCATGCTCTTCGGCGGCCGCAGCGACGAGGAAGAAGGTTCGAATCCGATTGCAGCGCTGGCCATGATCATCATCGCGCCGATTGCGGCCATGCTTATTCAAATGGCGGTGAGCCGCTCGCGCGAATATCTCGCGGATGAAGTCGGCGCGCAAATCGCCGGCGAGCCGAGCTATCTTTCGAATGCGTTGCGCAAATTGCACACGGCTGCGGAACAGATCCCCATGGCCGCCACTCCGGCTACGGCGCATATGTTCATCGTCAGCCCGCTCACCGCGGGCAGCGCGATCATGAATCTGTTCAGCACGCATCCGCCGATGGAGAAGCGCGTCGCGCGGTTGGACGGCATGAAGCGGTTCTGATTACGCTCCAAGCGACGATCTTTAGCGAGTGCGCCCTCTCATTGTCATTCTGGAAAAAACTTCCCTCGCACTTGCGACAAACCTCAAAATTAGATATTATCTCAAGCACTTGGGAAGATTCTTACAGAATGACAACGGCTGCAAACGCGAATATATGGACGTCTGAAACGATGACTGAAAGCGGATGGCAACACAAACTACACACATGGATCGCAAAGCTGCGCGCGATCGGAGAGCGCATGCCCTTTGCGCTGCGCTTAGGATTGGCGCTCGTGTTTTTCGCTTTGGGAATCGCGGGATTGTTTCTCCCCATTCTGCAGGGCGGTTTGTTTCTCTTCATCGCGCTATGGCTCGTCTTCCCGCGCCATAGCGAGCGTTGGCTGGAAAAGCTCAAAGCGTTTTTTCGCAAAAAGAAAACGGATCAAATTTCAAAACAGGAGAACGTGTCATGAAATGTCCCACCTGCAACGTCGAATTGAAAATGACCGATCGGCAAGGCGTGGAGATCGACTACTGCCCGCAATGCCGCGGCGTGTGGTTGGATCGCGGCGAGTTGGATAAAATCATCGAGCGCGCCGCTTCCGTCTCTTCCGAAAAGAGGCGCGACTATGATGACGACGATGACGATGATCGTTACAAAGAGCGCCGCTATGACAGCGATCATCAGCACCATTCGCCGCATCGCAAGCGCAAATCGTTTCTCGGCGAGATGTTTGATTTCGATTAAGAGCTAATGTACCGCGACATTCATGTCGCGACAATACAAACTCGCGACATAAATGTCGCGATACGATGCTCATCGCAATAAGCATAACGCTGCACTCGGCAGGCTACGGACGGCTTGCGGCATTTCACCTCAACCCAACAAAGGGAATTTCGTCATGACCTTGCTTTCTCCGCGCAATGTGATTCTAACCGGCGCATTGCTGTGGGCCACGCAGGCGTTCGCCGCGGGCAGCGGCCATGCCGATCCGGTTGCGCCCATTTTGCTCGCGTTGATCGTCATTCTGCTCACCGCGAAATCCGCGGGCGCGTTGTTCGAGCGCCTCGGCCAACCCGCGGTTTTGGGCGAGCTGCTCGGAGGCGTGTTGCTCGGCAATCTCATTCTGCTCAATCCCGCGTGGAATTTTTTCGAGCCGTTGCGCGCCTCCGTCATGCAGGAAGATTGGGCCGTGGTGATCGACAGCCTCGCGCGCCTCGGCGTGATCATTCTCCTGTTCGAAGTCGGTTTGGAGTCGAGCGTTAAAGGCATGATGCAAGTCGGCGCTTCATCTTTTATCGTTGCCGTCATCGGCGTGGTTGTGCCGTTCATTTTGGGTTATGGCGTGAGCTGGATTTTCATCAAAGAACTGCCCGCGCAACTTGCCGCCCTTGTGCCCGCGGATTTCAGTTTGAGCTACGTGCACATGTTCATGGGCGCGGTGCTTTGCGCCACGAGCGTCGGCATCACTGCGCGCGTGTTTAAAGACCTCGGCAAGCTGCACACGAAAGAGGCGCAGATCATTCTCGGCGCGGCCGTGATCGACGACGTGCTCGGCTTGATCATTCTCGCGATTGTCGCGGGCATCATCGGAGCGGCGCAGGCCGGCCAAACGCTCGCGCTCGGCGAGATCGTGCGCTTGGTCGTGCTCGCGCTGGTGTTCATCGGCGGCACGTTGGCGCTCGGGCATTTTCTCATGCCCAAACTTGTGGCGCAAATCGCCAAGCTGCGCACGAGCGGCATGATGCTGCTGGTCGCGCTGGTGCTTGCGTTCGGACTTTCGTATCTTGCGAACGCCATCGGCCTCGCCGCCATCATCGGCGCGTTTGCCGCGGGTTTGATTTTGGAAGAAGCGCACTTCAAAAATTTTCGCGAAAAATACCAACTCGCGGATTTGCTCAAGCCGCTCGCCGCGGTGCTCGTGCCGATTTTCTTCGTGCTCATGGGCGTTCAAGTGCGCCTCGAAACGTTCGCGAATCTTTCCGTGCTCGGTGTGGCCGCGGGCATTACGCTCGCCGCGATCCTCGGCAAACAAGTGTGCGGCTTCGGCGCGCTGCAAAAAGGTTTGGATCGTTTGACCATCGGCGTGGGCATGATTCCGCGCGGGGAAGTCGGCCTCATCTTCGCGGGCATCGGCAAGAGCTTAAACGTGATCGACGATGCGACGTTTTCCGCGGTGGTGATCATGGTCATCGTCACCACGCTCGTGACGCCGCCGATACTCAAGCTCACGCTCGCGCGGAGAGAGAAAGCCGCGACGGTGTAATGAATTTGTAGTCCCGCCCCCTTGTGGGGCGTTGTATCATTTCACAGCGTTTGTGCGTGCATCAATGCCCCACAAGGGGGCAGGGCTACAAAATCAACGAACGGAATCACAATGAACAACCTCCTCGCCATCACCAAGCCCGAGGATATTCCTCCGAAGTATCGCGCAAGCCCGGTCGGTTTGCTGCTCGAATATCACAACGGCATGCGCGCGTTTGACGACTATACGAGCGCGCAATTGCTCGTAGGCATGTGCATGGACAATCGCAAGCACCTGCGCATGCCGGATAACTTCGCCTACATCATTCGCGCGGGCGGCGCGAACTTGCGCTATAGCGAGTTCAAAGTGTCGTATGCCATTGCCGTGGGCGGCATTCGCAGCATCGCCCTCATCGGCCACAACAATTGCGGCATGGTGAATCTCATCGCGCGGCGCGAGCAGTTCATTCAAGGTTTGATTGACAACGCGGGTTGGGAGCGCGCCTGGGCCGAGCAACACTTCATGCACTTCGCGCCCATGTTCGAGATCGGCAGTGAAATCGATTTTGTTTTAAGCGAAGCCAAACGGCTGCGCCTGCGTTATCCAAAAATTCAAGTCGCGCCGCTGCTCTATCGCGTGGAAGACAATCTTTTGTACTTAATCAAGGAAAGCTGAACGCGCAACATGGACGCTACTACACTCATTCTTTTTGTCATCGGTATCGGGCTGCTCATTCTCGGCGCGGAATTGCTCGTGCGCGGCGCGTCTCGTCTCGCCGCGGCTATCGGCATCTCGCCGCTGGTGATCGGATTAACCGTTGTGGCTTACGGCACGAGCGCGCCGGAGATGGCGGTGAGCGTGCAATCCGCGCTCGCGGGCCAGGCCGACATCGCGCTCGGCAATGTGGTGGGCAGCAACATCTTCAACGTACTTTTCATTCTCGGCCTCTCGGCGTTGATCGTGCCGCTCGTGGTCTCGCGGCAATTGATCAAGCTCGACGTGCCGATCATGATCGGCGTCTCGATTCTTTTGGCGCTGTTGGCGCTGGACGGCAACATCAGCCGTCTCGATGGCGCGTTGCTCTTTGCCGGCATCGTGGGCTACACTTTTTTTCTGATAAAACAAAGCCGGAAAGAGAAAAGGCTAGCGCAGGATGAGTATGAAAAAGAATACGGCAGCGCCAAATCCAAAGGGCATTGGTTCATCAATATCGCGCTCATCATTGTCGGCCTCGGCCTGCTCGTGCTCGGCTCGCGTTGGCTCGTGAACGGCGCGATTGCGATTGCGCAAAATCTCGGCTTGAGCGAACTGGTCATCGGCTTGACCATCATCGCCGCGGGCACCTCGCTGCCGGAGGTCGCGACGTCGATCATCGCGAGCATTCGCGGCGAGCGCGACATCGCGGTCGGCAACGTCGTCGGCAGCAACATTTTTAACATTCTCGCGGTGCTCGGCCTTTCCGCGCTCGTCTCGCCGAGCGGCGTGAATGTTTCCCCCGCGGCCTTGCGTTTCGACATTCCGGTGATGCTCGCCGTGGCCGTGGCGTGTCTGCCGATTTTTTTGAGCGGCCATTTGATCGCGCGCTGGGAAGGCGCGCTGTTCCTGGCATATTATATCGCATACACACTCTATCTGATTTTAGCCGCGACGCAGCACGACGCGCTGCCGCACTTTAGCGCCGTGATGTGGGAGTTCGTGATTCCAATCACGGTCGTCACCCTCGTGGTTTCGCTCGCGCGTTATGTGAAAGCGAAACGCCGCGCTCATTAGCGCTAACGGCTGGATGAAAACATGCTCGTTGCGAATGAGTTTGTAGCGCGACATAAATGTCGCGCTACGCTATCGCACTCAGCCGCAACGAGAATAGCCATACAATGCTTTTAAACTGAGGAGAACGAGATGTCGAATGAGTTGTGGATGTGGATCGGTTTCAACGTTTTCGTGCTCGCCATGCTCGCGCTCGATTTGGGTGTCTTTCATCGCAAATCGCATGAGGTCAAAATCAAAGAAGCGTTATTGTGGAGCGGGGTTTGGATTTTGCTCGCGCTGACGTTCAACGGCATCATCTACTTTTGGCGCGGGTCGGAAACCGCGTTGGAGTTCTTGACCGGATATCTCATCGAGAAGTCGTTGAGCGTGGATAATATTTTCGTTTTCATTATGATCTTCGCGTACTTCAAAGTGCCCGCGCTCTATCAACACAAAATTTTATTCTGGGGCATTCTCGGGGCGTTGATTATGCGCGCGATTTTCATTGCCACCGGCGTGACGCTGATTCAAAAGTTTCATTGGATCATATACGTCTTCGGCGCGTTTCTGATTTTGACCGGCATCAAAATGGTCGCGCAAAAGGACAAAGAGTTTCATCCCGAAAAAAATCCCGTGCTCAAGTTATTCCGGCGGCTCATGCCGGTCACGCCGCAGTACGCGGGCGACAAGTTTTTTATCAAACAAAACGGCCGGCGCTACGCGACGCCTTTGTTTGTCGTATTGCTGTTCATCGAAACCACGGATGTGATCTTTGCCGTGGATTCGATTCCCGCGATTCTCGCCATCACCACCGATCCGTTCATCGTTTATACTTCCAACGTGTTTGCGATCTTGGGATTGCGCGCGCTCTATTTCGCGCTCGCCGGCATCATGCAGATGTTTCATTATCTCGCGTACGGCCTCGCGGCCATTCTCGTCTTTGTCGGCGCGAAAATGCTGCTCGTCGATTTCTACAAACTGCCCATCGGCGTCGCGCTCGGTGTCGTCGCCGGCATCTTGACGATTTCGGTGGTCGCGTCGTTACTGCATCCCAAGACTGAAACGAAGCATGAGCGTTCGTCGTGATGCCTTTAGGCATTTTCAATTCATCGGCGCCGAACGCCCGAAGGCATCACGACCAGCACAATCTTGTACGAGGTGTCGCTTGTGCTCGCATGGCCATGTGAGAAGTTTATTTGAATGAAACTTGACCTTAACTAGGGAGATGGTGCGATGGAGCTTAAAAATCTGCAAAAGCACATTGTTGACGTTCGAGGCCAAAGGCGCGGCGCTCTTCGCGCGCGGCGGCAAGGCCGGACCTTGATCGTCGGTTTTGATGAAGCAACGTACAAACAGATTTTTAAATAAATTCTCGGCGAATAAAATTATAACATGATTTTTTTGAGGAGGTTTGATATGGAAAAACTGGTAATGGCAAGTCAGCTCATCATCGCGCTGGGATTGCTAAACGTGTGGCTGCTGCGAACTGGCAAAAATACGCCGTGGCGCGCCGGCGCGGCGAGGAACATGCGTGAAGAATTTGCCGCTTACGGTCTTCCTTCATGGTTCATGGGGGTGATCGGTTTTCTCAAGGTCACGCTCGCGATACTCTTGATCGCCGGACTGTTCATCCCGTGGCTCGCAAAGCCGGCGGCAATCAGCGTTGCGATCTTGATGCTCGGCGCCATTGGAATGCATTTCAAGGTGAGAGACCCGTTGAAGAAATCCTTGCCGGCCTTCTCGCTTCTGGTGCTGTGTCTCATCGTGGCTGTTTTCTAAAAGGATAAAAATGCTCTATTATCTCAAGCTCTATCTGCTGACGCTCTTCGCCTTCTTCGCCATTGACATGTTGTGGCTTGGCGTTGTGGCGCGCACATTTTACCGGAAGCACATTGGCTTTCTTCTGGCTCCGAGTCCCAATTGGACCGCGGCGATCATTTTCTATTTGCTGTTTATCGTCGGCATTTTGGTGTTTGTCGTTGTGCCGGGCTTGAAGGATGACTCGCTCAGATCAACCATGCTGCGCGCGGCGCTGTTCGGATTGATTACTTATGCAACTTACGATCTCACCAATCTGGCCACCGTCAAAGACTGGCCCGTGCTTGTCACTGTTGTGGATTTGATCTGGGGAACGGTTTTGAGTATGGCCGTGAGCTTTGCCGGATTCATGGCGGGCAAGTGGCTAAATTAGCGAAATGATTGGCAAGCCGTTATGCGTGCGATGCAAAAAGATTTCAATGACACGCAAAATCATCATCTATGTACGCGAGGCTGAAAATTCCATGACGCCGAATCGACGCCAACAATTTGTGAAAGAAACCGGAATCGACGCGCCGCCGGAAATGGTTTTTCGCTTTCACGAAAGCCCGAGCGCATTGCAGCATTTGATTCCGCCGTGGGAAAACATGAAGGTCGCTGAGTCCGCGGGTTCCTTGTTGCTGGGCAGCAAGGTCGTGTTGCGCGGGCGTGTCGGTTTGTTTCCGATTCAATGGGTTGCCATTCACACGGAATATGAGCCGCCCCACTTGTTTGCGGATCGCCAGGAATCCGGGCCGTTTGCC
>CAYNDW010000243.1:0-8534 GCA_964395375.1 uncultured Cytophagia bacterium | reverse complement strand
AGACGAGCAACAACGCCAGGCGAAACACGAGGCCGAGCGCGAAGACGAACCTCAAATCGCGTTGCTGTGGTTTAGTCCAATTCATCGGGTCGGTACGCGAAAGGTCGAAACATTTTCGGATTGCAGTTGCATGCGCCACGCTTCCGTGGGCGCGCAGTTCCATTGCAGCGGCATGAACAAGTGACATTGCTTCCAGTGCAAACGATGTAGCACAAACTTGCCGAGCGTGAGCAACGTCTTCACGCCATAAATGAGACATTGCAGCAACGAGGCCGAAGACGCGCCCGCAAAATATTTGGTCGTGATCGGCACTTCCACGAGGCGTTGCTTGAACGCGACGGCTTGCACGAGCACTTCGGTGTCAAAACAAAAGCCGTCGGAGTTTCGCATGAACGGAACGGTTTCGAGAAAGCCGCGACTGTAAGCGCGATAGCCGGTGTGATATTCCGCAAGGCGCTGTCGCAGCACAAGGTTCTCGAAAAAAGTGAGAAAGCGATTCGCAAGCCAACGATACATGGGCATGCCGCCGCGCCGCGCGCCGCCGGGAATGAGAAAGCGCGAACCGAGCACGAGATCAGCGCGGCCTTCGGCAATGGGCTGAATGAGCTGCGGCAAAAGTTTGGGGTCGTATTGCCCGTCGGGATGCAGCATCACGACAATGTCTGCACCTAGCCGCAGCGCTTCGCGATAACACGTTTTCTGATTGCCGCCATAACCGACGTTGTGCGGATGGCGCACGACGCGCAGCGCGAGTTGTGCGGCAACTTTCAAAGTATCGTCGCGGCTGCCATCGTCCACGAGAATGATTTCATCGACCCATGCGGTATCAATTGCGGCATAGGTTGCTTCAAGCGTTTGCGCTGCATTGTATGCGGGCATGACCACGATGACTTTGTGGCGAGCAATCGCTGCGGGGCGAGGGCTTACAATATTCCCCCCTTGAGGGGGGCCAGGGGGGTGTTCTTCGCGAACGGTTATCATTTTCAAATTCACTAATCGATCTCGTAGCAAAAAAAGCAAAACCTTTCCGCCGAGGGACACCGAAGTCACCGAGATTCGCCGAAAAAGATTTTGTTCGGCGACACTCGGAGACTTCGGCGAATAATTTTTTTACTTCAACAAAACGCTCGGCACTTGCGGCAGGCCGCACCACTGCGCAATGCTGTTATAATGCTTCGCAAGGTCCTGCACGATGCCGACTCCGCCTTTGATCTTCTCCACGGTCTTGCCCAACACTGTGCTCGTGTCGTTCATGCTTTCGAGCAAGCGCCGCGTTTTGCTCAATGCCGTGGACTCTTTGGCCTTGGCTTTGTCTTCTTCTTTCGTGCCTTCGAGTTTTTTGAGCCGCTCGCGCAAGTCTTCAATCTCTTTTGCCTGCTCCGGCGCGACGGATTCAAGTTTCTCGCGCAGCTCATTCAAGCTGCTTTGCAGGCTGTTGAAATGCAGGTCGAAGTTGAACGTGCTCGTGTTAGTCTGCTGCACGTTTTGATTCACATACTGCTTCATCTCGGGTTTGAAATCAATGTGAACACTCACGGGACGATCCTCCTCGTATCGTTCATACTCTCGTCTTCTCTTCTGCCGCGGCTCGATGCCGTTCAAAAGCCTTTGTACCGAAACTTCCTCGCTCAAGCCTTGCGGAATAAACTTCTCGATTCCCTTTGACTCCAAAACCAACAAATGCTCATACGGCACCGCAATCTCCGGCTGTTCGGGAATGGGCACCATCTCTTTCACATTGATGCCGCGAAACGATTTGTCGTGAATCGCGCGCAGCTCCGCGCGGAGATCTGCGAGCAGGTCTTTCTGTGCGCTCGGCGGGCCGTCGAGCACGATATTGATCACCTTCAAGCCTTCTTGTTTGGTGATCTCCTCGGTCACTTGCGCGCGCACGCCGTGTTTGCGCAACACCACGCCGCGCTCCCACACCAAGCCTTCGTCCGCCTCGCGCTCGATCCACTCGTGCAAGCGTACGATCATCCGCGTGATAATGCCTTTGGGCATAAACGGATATTGCAAACGAAAATGCAAATTGCCTGCGCTGTTCCATTCATACGGCGGCCTCGTGCTCGGCAACAACTGCGGCGCAATGTACTCTTCCTCGCTGCCGCCTTCCAAGCCGTAACACAACTCGAAATTATTTTTGAGCATGAGCGAGAGCAGCTTGTTGCACTCGGAAAAGTCATGGCCGCGCGACCGCCATTGCTCGAACATCCAGCCTTTGGTGCAGCGGCCTTTGTTCTTCTTCGCATGATCCGAATCGAGCACGCTATACACGGCCTCCACCACCCATTGCGGATTGAGAAACAGCGTGTCCGCGAGTTGCGGATCGTGCTGAAAGTGCAGGATCACGCCGAGATCGTGCAAATACCCGCTGAGCGTGAGTTGATCGATTTCTTTGTGAATGCCGTGTTGCGCGCACAGCGTTTTGAACTCGTGCAGCATGATGTGATTGCGCTCGCGTTGCTGCTCCAGCGCTTGCCGAATGTCGATCCACCGCGCCGGCAGCTCGTCGCCGATATGCGGCAATTGCGCGAGCAAGCGTTGCACGGTATTGCGCAAATGCACAAAGCGCGGCCCAGTCTCCGCGAGATCGACTTCGCAGCGTTCGAGCTTGAAATCCTCGTGATAGAATTTGCGATACGAGTCGTAATCAAAATTGGTGATGGGCTTGCAATTCTTCTCGTTTAACACCACGAGCACGGGACTGCCTTTGCCGAGCAGCTTGATGATGTTGAACCAATAATCGAATTGCGTGTGCTGCTTGCGTTCGTCCGCGAGCAACACGTATAGCGCGCGCGAGGTGAGAAAGAACTGATGCGTCATGTATTGAATCTCATGCCCGCCAAAGTCCCACAAGTTCGCGGAAAACGTGACCTCCGGCTTTTGCGGCAGAGGAAATTGCCATCCGGTTTTGACCGTGATGCCCACCGTGGATTCTTCGTTCGGATTGGGAATGACATAGTTCTCGTCCAACAGCTTGTTGAGCAGCGATGTTTTACCGGCCCCCGCCTCGCCCACGAGCAGTAGCTTGGCCTCGTACAATTTGCTCTTGCCCTGCTGCTCCATCTGCGCAAAAAAGCTGCGCACTGCCTCCATGCCTGCGGCGAGGACTTCTTTGGGTGGGTAAGTAATAGGATTGTTGCTGAGGACGACTTCTCCCGGGCTTGCCGAATAATATTTTTCCCGCTCCTTAAAATGAAGCGTTGTGAGTTTCGGCATGTGCGCGAGAAAGACCGGCAACACTGTGAGTTGATTGGAACTCAAATACAGCTTGGTCAAGTTTTGAAAGTGCGTCATGCTCTCCGGAAACACCGTGAGTTGGTTGTGACTCAAAACCAGCGTGATCAAGCTCTGCAAATCACCGATGCTCCCCGGCAACGCCGTGAGTTGGTTGTTGCTCAAATTCAGCGTGGTCAAGTTCTGTAGGTGTGTCACGCTCTCAGGTAGCGTCGTCAGTTCATTGTAGCTCAAATTTAGCGTAGCCAAGTTCTGCAAATCGCCTAAGCTCTCCGGCAACGTTGTAAGTTGGTTGTCGCTTAAATCCAGTAAGCTCAAGTTTTGCAAATCGCTAAAGCTCTCCGGCAACGCCGTGAGTTGGTTACGACTCAAATGCAGCGTAGTCAAGTTCTGCAAGTGTGTCGGGCTCTCAGGCAAGGCCGTGAGTTTGTTGCCGTCCAAATTCAGAATGGTCAGGTTTTGCAAATATGTCACGCTCTCAGGTAGCGTCGTCAGTTCATTGTACCTCAAATTTAGCGTAGCCAAGTTCTGTAAGCGCGTCACGTTCTCCGGCAACATTTTGAGTCGATTGAAACTTAAGTCCAGTGAGATCAAATTTTGCAAGCACGTCACACTCTCCGGCAACTCACTGAGTTGAGTTGAAGTCAAGTTCAAAAGTGTCAATTGGGGCAGTTCATCTAATTCCGGGAGATGAGGCAAGTTCCATCTCGAGAGATTTAATCCGGCAATGTGCTCGCGCTTCAACTTTTGCTGCCAACGTTGGTATTCATCAAAGTCGAGCGCCAAGCCCGGCACGTCCGCAATTGTTTTCAAGGGATTGCCGAACAATACCAACCATCGCAGCTTTTTGGGCCCCACCATTTCCGTTGATACTATTGTAATTTGATTGCCATTCAGCCAGATTTCTTCAAAAGTATCTGCCTCGAAAAGTTCAGGAGGAATCTCGGTGAGTTTTTCACCCCACAGATCAAGCACGGTCTCGCCCCGTTCCCGCGCGGCGCGAATCTTTTCGACAATGTGTGGAGGCGTCTTCGACATGGTGGGTTCTGCGTTTGGGTGTTGTCTTAGATTGGGTTGCTTACGTAGAGACGTTCCGGCGGAACGTCTCTACATCAATGCGAAGCACAAAGAAATGAAACAATTTAAAAACTGACCGTCAATACCTATCATTCGCGCGCATTCGCGGTTTAAAAAATCGAATCTACGTTGATTTGTGTAGGTGACGTTGCAATTTCCTTGTCGTACTTTGCCCAACGCCAAAGGCGTTGCAGAGGACAGCCCAGGGTGACCAGCTTCTGGTCACCCTGGGAAACATGCCGTCAACCTCAAAGAACCCCAACGGGGTTCAATAACTTTTGAGGCCGTAACCAATTGCAAGAGGGCATGACGCGTCATATGATTGAACCCTTTCAGGGTTCTTGCAGGTTGTGACCTTGACCCCAGGGTGCGCTGCGCGCTACCCTGGGCTATATCATTAAACGCCTTCGGCGTTTTGCGTGTTGTGCTTTTCAAAATGTTCTTTGCATTGATAACGATGCCGAGCGACACCCCCCTGGCCCCCCTCAAGGGGGGAATTTTCAGACACACTTCAAAACCCCTCAATCTCCGGTTGGCGATAACGAAACGCGCGCTGCAAGAGTTTGATCTCATACGGCGCGCGATAGAAGCCGGTTTGATAACGCCATGAACCGACAATTTCGAGCAAGCGTTTACGCGCGGGTGTGAGCCTCACGTCGGAGTTCGTGGGATAACGCGCATTGAGCACGGCCTCGAAGTGATGAATCTTGTCAATGTGATGCGGCTTGAGCCACGGCGTGAGCGGGTTGCGGCGCAGATCGAGATGCGTCCATTGCGGCAAGAGCCAGTCTTCCAAACGTGTGGGAAATGCAAAGCCGGTCTTTTGCACGTCATCAAAAAGCGTCGAGCCAAGCATGGGCACGGGCGCATAAACATAGATGATGATCTCGCTGCGCGGATTCACGCGCTTCACGCGGCGAATGAAATCGATCTCTTCATCGAGCGCGGCATCAACGTCTTCCGCGGGCGCGCCGAGCACGAATGAAAATTCCGGAATGAGGTCGTGGCGTTTCAACTTCTCGGCAAGCCGTAAAATCGTTTCGGGCGTTTGCGTGCCGCCTTTGTTCATTTGTTTGAGCCGCAACGCCGAGCCGGATTCCGCGCCGAGGAAAATCATTTTGCACCCGCTGCGTCGCATGTCGCGCAGCACGTCGTCGGAATACTTTTCAAGTGTGTCCGGCCGCGCTTCGCCCCACCATGTTACTTTGATTTGCCGTCTCAAAATCTCTTCCGCAAACAAAGCCGTGCGCTTCATCGACGTGAAAAAATTATTGTCGGCAAACTCAACAGCATCCACGCCGAACTTGTTCACGACAAACTCAGCTTCATCGGCAACGAGCGGCGCACTTCGCCCCACCCAACCGCCGTCGAAGATCGGCACCACCGCGCAGAAGCTGCATTTAAACGGACAGCCGTAGCTCGTGTGCAACGTCGTCGTGCGTTGGCCGAGATAGGTTTTGCCGAGATAACGCTGCACCTCGCCGAGGCGATGATAGGGCCACGGCGGCAATTCATCCATCACGGGCAACGCGCGTTGCGGATGATTAACGACGC
The DNA here is from genome assembly GCA_964395375.1 of uncultured Cytophagia bacterium. Classification (GTDB taxonomy): domain Bacteria; phylum Zhuqueibacterota; class Zhuqueibacteria; order Zhuqueibacterales; family Zhuqueibacteraceae; genus JABWAN01. The sequence goes on along the minus strand of CAYNDW010000243.1, from coordinate 2,663 downwards.
GCCCGTTTTCAACATACGAAAGGCCGAGAATGCTTTCGCACGCCGTGCCGTTGCCGTTGAGATAATCGAGCAAACGCACGAAGTCGTGCTCCGCAGGCCCGCGCATCACATAATCAACCCACCCGCTTTGCAGCACAACGCCCGTGTGATTCGAAGGAAAATATCCACCCCAAATAATTTTGAGTTTCGGAAAACGCGCGCGAAAACCGGCCACAAGGCGAATGGCTTCTTGCAACTGCGGGCCAGGCATTACGGTCATGCCGAGAATCTTCGCGTCGTTGCGTTCGATCACTTGCGCAAGCTGCTCGTAGGCGTTATGAAAAAAATTGCCGTCGACGATCTCATAGTCGTATTTGCCTTCAAGCATCGAGCCGAGCGCGAGCATGGGCATGGGCAAACGATGCTTGCTGTTCGCCGTGCGCGGATGGTAGAGGATGATGTCGGGTTTGTTGAGGCTCATTCAATGCGAAACATTCGTAATCGATCTTATCTTGTGAGCTTTGATTTTTAAATTCGACAACCGCTCCCTTAAACATGTCATTCAGAAGGAATCCTTTTCAGTTCTGGAGAGTAACGCCAGTGCTTAAAAAGATTCCTTCGGAATGACAGTGTGAGAGGGCCGCGGTTATTCCGGCAAGCGATTCAAAAAGCTTTTCACATTCACCACGAAATCTTGCGGCGCTTCGATGAAAGGAAAGTGGCCGCAGTATTTCAAAATGACGAGTTCGGAATCTTTGATCGACTTGTGCAGCTTGTGCATGGCTTCCGCGGGCAACGACTCTGCTTCACCGTATAAAATGAGCGTCGGCACTTGCAACGTGGCAAGCTGTGGATACAAATCATACGTCGCCATTTCCTTGCTCAAATATCTGAGCAGCGCGCTCTTCTTCGCATAGTCGGGTTGAAACACGAGATTGAGTTGGCGCGCGAACTTGCGGTCGTAAAACGTCGCGCGAAACACGATTTTGAAAAACTCGGCGAGCGCTTTCGACTCGCGTTTTTGAAACGCGAGTGAGTGCATGACCTTCGTACGATCCAAACTATCCTGGCGCGTGAAGCGGATTTGCAACATGCGATTCGCCGCGTCATTGTCCGCGGAGTTCGGGCTGACCGAGCCGACCAAGATCAAACTTTTGAGATGGTCGCCGTGCTTGAGCGCGTATTGCATCGCGAGCAGCCCGCCCCATGAATGCGCCATGAGATGCATCTTCTCCAAACCGAACGCTGCGCGAATGCCGTCAATGTCCGCGATGAAATGATCGAGCGAGATGCCCGAAGAATCTTTGGGCGCGGAAGAGCGGCCGCTCGCGCGTTGATCGAAGAAGATGAGCTTGTAGTTTTTCGCGAGCTTCTCCATTTGCGGCAGAAAGTAACTGTGATCAAGCCCCGGCCCGCCGTGCAAGATCACAATCGGCTCGCCCTCGCCGATGATTTTATAATAGAGCGTGACGCCGTTGATTTGCTTCGTGCCTTCGGCAACTTTTGCTTTGTCGCTCGCGGCGCTGAGGTTGACAAAGCAGAAGGCGCTAAAACAGAAGAGCAAAAGAATGTGCTGCGCAAGATGATCGAAGAGCCTCTTCATTGATTTCTCCTGTGACTTGATTTATTCTTTCGAGCAGAATACGGGTTAAAGATTCATTCTTGCATGTCATTCAGAAGGAAACTTTTTACTCTCTGGAGATACTGTCAATTGCTTAAAAGGATTCCTTCTGAATGACAGCTTGAGAAAGTTGCGAACCAATCTAAAACGAGCCTATCATTGTTTGCGATAAAGGATGCCCAGCCCCGTGACCGCGCCGCAAGCGATGAAGCTCGCGATCATGCCCACGAGCAAATACGGATCGCCTTGCAAATAGCCGTGCACAATGCCGATGAACTGCAACAGATTGAACCCGCCGAAGGTCATGAGCGAAACATCCTTCGCGCTTTTGGTCTTGAAAATTTTCAGCGCTTGCGGCACGAACAAGCCGGCGTTGACGAGCAGGCCGGCGCCGAACAGGTACGCGATGATTTGTTTCATGTGCTCCCTTTTTTAGGTTTAATAAAAAGGCTCTAAGAATTTGTCATTCAGGAGGAATCTTTTTCGGCGCCGGGCATTGATTTCAGTGCTTAAAAGGATTCCTTCTGAATGACAGAGAATAGAAACTACGCGCCTGCAAAATAATTCCGCAACAGCCCCAGCCCTTGCCGCATTTGAATGCGCGCTTCCTCGAACGAACGCAAGCCGAGCAAACGGTTCTTCAAATACTTCGTGTTGAAATAAAACTCGCGCACGGCGCGCTGCCGCATGCTTGCGATCTGCTCGCGCGAAAGCGTGAAGCCGGGCATGGCCACCTCGCTGCCGGATTGATCCATCACTTGCACGCTCGGCGCGATGAGTTGATGTTCGAGCGCTTGGTCGCGCAGCGGCGTGCCCATGCGCGGCACCGCGACGTTGAACGAAACGAAATCCACCGGCACGGTTTTGAGAAATGCCATCGTACGTTGAAACGAGTCTTCGGTTTCTTCGGGCAGGCCGATGATCACGGTTGCGACGGTACGCAGGCCGTGTGCGGCGCAGCGTTGAAAGCCGGCGAGCACTTCTGCGCGTACATAATCTTTCTTCGTGACCGCGAGAATCGTATCGTCACCGCTCTCCAAGCCGAGGATGAGCGTGTGGCAGC
>CAYNDW010000242.1:0-8549 GCA_964395375.1 uncultured Cytophagia bacterium | reverse complement strand
CATGTAGTTCATCACCGTGAAGATGGACTTCTTGATCTCGCCCGCGTAGCTCGTGCCGCCGATCAACACAAGACGTTTGCCGAAATTCACGATGATAAAAACTTCCGAGTTGGTGCCGTCGGTCTCGGGCACGGCGTGAAAACGCGGCATGTCGATCACCGTGAACTGCGGCACGTGATGCTCCAATTCGGTAAACGGAGGCCGCACAAACAAATTGCGCGCGAAGAGATTGTGCCACGCGCTTTCGGTGATCACGCGAATCGGCAAGCGATAGCGCGGGTCCGCGCCGGCATAAAGGTCTTGCACGAAAACTTCTTTGTTCTGCATGTAAGAAAGCATGCGTTGGTGCAAGCCGTCGAAACGCGCGGGCGCGATGGGACGATTGACCTTGCCCCACCAAACATTTTTTTCGCTCGAAGGTTCCTGCACGATAAACTTGTCGTTGGGCGAGCGCCCGGTGTGATGTCCCGTGCGCACCACGAGCGGACCGAGATGCACCACCGTCCCTTCGCGGCGGCGAATCGCTTCATCATAGAGCGCGCCGGCGGTCAAATTCCAATACTCTTGATTCACATTGCGAATGCCATGCATTTCCAAACCATGTTTGCTGCGGGTGACGACGTTGGACGGCATGATGCTCCTCCTCGCGGGTTAGTTGCGGTGAAATGGTTTTGTGCAAAAAAAATCCCACCGAAAGAAGTGGTTGAGATTCGATTCAGTGGGAAGAGAGCAACGGAAGATTGAGGCACGCGCTGTTTAACTGTGTTTCAATATAAAAAGAAAACGCGCAAATTCAATCGCGATTTTCCGACGCGACATTCGCCGCCCTTTAGCACTGTCATTCAGAAAGAATCTTTTTAAGCACTCGGCAGTATCTCCGGCACGTAAAAAGATTCTTGCAGAATGACAGGTGAGGAGGGGAAGGTCTAACCTCGGTTTGACTCGGATTAATAAAGCGCTTCACAGACTTCAAATCTCGATTAGGATTGACGAATAAATAATTCTCCTCTTTCTCGCGCCGGTCATTCGAAATCATCGGCTCACACTCTCCTTCCTCTCGGTTGCATTTCTGCCGGTCTCGTGCTATCTTGCACATAGTAAAACGCTACCCCGATTTGTACACAAGCTGCAAATCAAAGCTTCTGCAAAGCAGCAAAAAAGCCAATCGCCTTCCATGCGCTATATCAACGCCATCTTCACCGCCACACTCGGCCATCCGATTGAGAACGCCGAGTTGCTTGCCGCCTATGAAACGCATTTAGCAAAGCTGCCGTTGGCCGAAACCAAGCGCGCGGAACTGCGCAGCTTCGTGCAATATTCGCTCGTGGGGCAGCGCACGCGCTACATGTTCGCGCCGAACTTGGAAGACGCGCACGACTTTGCCAGCCGCGCGGCGTTGTTTCAAGCCGGCGTGGAGCAGGCACTCGATATTTTAACCGAACAGATGCGGCCGAGCATTGCAGCCGCAAAAATAAAATTCGACGCCGTGCTCACCACCACCTCCACGGGCAATCTCATGCCGGGCATCAGCTATCGCCTCGCGCGCCGCGTGAGCGCGTGGCTGCAACCGCACGTCATGCTCCTCGACTTGGGCAACGTCGGCTGCACCGGCAGTTCGAAAGCGCTCAACCTCGCCCGGGCCTTGCGCGAGTCTTACGAAAATATTTTGATCGTCGCGATTGAGTTGCCCACCACGTTGCTCGATATGACGAGCGCGCGTATTGACCTTTGGCAAGGCAACTGCACTTTCGGCGACGGCGCAGCCGCGTTGTGGGTTTCAAATAAAAAAGAACAAGGCGATATTGCGCTCGCGCTCGAGGACTTGCACTATCAACCACAAGCCGAGACCGGCATCGATCTCATTCGCTGGGATTATGGCCGCTATTACACCTTCGCGCTCGCGGAGGAGGCCACGTTCAATTGCGAGGTGCGCGATTTCGTCACGCAAGCCTTGCAGCACACCGCCGCGGGCTGGAAACACGAGCCGCGCTGGGCGATTCATCCCGCGGGCATTGCGCTGCTCGTGCGCATTGGGCGCAAGCTGGGTATTTCCTCGGAAGCGTTGCAGCCTTCCATCGAACATTATCGCAAATATTCGAACATGAGCAGCGCGAGCATTATGCACATTCTCAAAGAGGTCGCGGCAACCGCGCCCGACCATGCCGCGATCAATCTGCTCACCATGGGCGCGGGTTTCAACGTTATCTATGGTCGCGTACGCAAGGAGAGATGAAATGAAGCAAGAAGCGATTTTCAAAGTGATGGAAAAATATTTTTCGCAGAAGAAGCCGGAGTCGGCCAACCTCGCGTTGCGCGAGCAGCCGGTGACTTCGCTCTTGCAAGACAGCTTGGACTTGGTTGATTTCCTCATCTTCCTCGAAGAAGAGCTGAAGCTCGAAGGCGAAATCGACATGCACCAATTCGGCCCGAGCGTAATGAACAAAAATTTCGGCGAGCTGGCCGCGGTGATTGCGAAAGTATTGGACGAAGGCCTGCCGCCCAAAGTACGCGTTGATCGTGCGTAAACGCAATCGTGTGCAACCACGGCTTGGCCGTGGTTTGATTTTCATCAAAGTTATTACTTCTACTTCAACAGATTTCATTTTCTGCCCACGAAACACACGAATGACGCGAAAAAAGCCATTTGTGTGTTTCGCGTCATTCGTGGGCAAGGCTCTTAATCTGCCTACTACTCGGAGCACAAAATAGGTTACACTTCCGACCTATAGTGTTGTCATTCAGAAGGAATCTTTTTAAGCACTCGGCAGTATCTCCAGCGCGTAAAAAGATTCCTCCTGAATGACAGGCGAGGAGGAAAAGTGTAACCTATATTCCGCTCGGAGTAATAAGTAGAATTACTGCGAGCACGAAATTGGTTACACGGCGCGCACCCAAATTTAAATGTCATTCCGAAGGAATCTTTTTACGCGCTGGAGATGAGGGGCAATGCTTAAAAGGATTCCTGCGGAATGACATTTTGAGGGGAGCAAAGTGTAACCTGGATTTCGCTCATATTCGTATTCCACCTGCCACGGCCGAGCCGTGGCAGATCATAAAAAAAACTTTCACCCACAGGAGAGTGAGCCATGAAAAAATCATCTGCCGCGATCGTCGTCTGCGTTGTGCTTGCAACCGCATTGGCGCTGCTCGCGCATGTTGCCTCGCGGGCCAATGCGGCGCAACCGCCGGCCGGCATCAAACGCTATCAAATTGCCTCCGCGATTGTGGAGTACACGTTGAGCGGCATCCAAAACGGAACCGAGACACTGTATTTCACCGACTATGGCATGCGAGAAGCGAAGTACACGCGCACCGAACTCAAAGTGGGAACTTTCACGCAGAAGACGAATCGCGTGACGATTTTAGATGGCGCGACGACCTACACCATCGACCTCGACGCCAAAACCGGCACGAAGGTGGAGACGCCTCTATATAAAAACCTTGAAGGCAAAGACGCGACCGAAGTGGGAGAAAAGATGTTGCGCGATATGGGCGGGCAGAAGATCGGCGCGGAATCTTTCTTGGGAAAAATGTGCGACGTGTGGGAGATAAAAAGCCTTGGCAGCAAAACGTGGTTGTGGAGCGGCATTCCGCTGAAAACCGAAACCAAATTCGCGGGCACACAAAATTTCGTCAGCGCCACGAAGCTCGAACCCAACGCGCAGATCCCGCCGGATAAGCTGGCGCTTCCCGCGGATGTGAAAATAAGCGCGGGGGTGGACTTCAAAATGTTACGCAAAGCCGCGCCCAAGAAAACACAACAGTGACGGATAATTGCAGAAGCCCGTTGTGATGTTTTGCGCGCGCACTTTTCAATATGTCATTCGAAAAATTCTTGCAGAATGACGCCGCACGGAATGAATCCCAATTAGGTGACATTGTGAAAACCTCCGCCGCCATTCTTTATCTCGCTTTCTTTCTGCTAAGCTGCGCCACCACTCCGCCGCCGTTACCCTCCGGCCCGGTTCCCTCCGCGCGACAACTAGCTTGGCATGAATTGGAATACTACGCGTTCTTACACTTCAACATGAACACCTTCACCGATCGCGAATGGGGCTACGGCGACGAAGCGCCCGCGCTCTTCAATCCCACCGGGTTTGACGCCGAGCTCATGACGCGCACGCTGAAAGAAGCCGGCATGAAGGCGCTCATGCTCACGGCGAAGCATCACGACGGCTTTTGTTTATGGCCTTCGCAATACACCGAGCATTCGGTGAAGAACAGCCCCTGGCGCGACGGCAAGGGCGATATGGTGCGCGAGCTTGCCGAAGCGTGCAAGCGCCACGGCCTCAAGTTTGGCGTGTATCTTTCGCCGTGGGATCGCAATCACCAAGATTATGGCAAGCCGGAGTACGTGACCTACTATCGCAATCAACTGCGCGAGCTACTCACGAACTACGGCGACCTCTTTGAAGTGTGGCACGACGGCGCGAACGGCGGCGACGGCTATTACGGCGGCGCGCGCGAGTCGCGCTTCATCGATAAAAAAAGTTACTACGGCTGGCCGGAAACGTGGGCGCTCGTGCGTGAGCTGCAACCCAATGCCGTGATCTTCAGCGACGTTGGCCCGGACCTTCGTTGGGTGGGCAATGAAAACGGCTATGCGGGCGAAACGTGTTGGGCAACGTATTCGCCGGTGGGAGAAGACGGCGGCGAGGCTGCGCCCGGTGATACGCGCTATCGCGAAGGCATCGAAGGCCATCGCGCGGGCACGCAATGGCTGCCGGCGGAGTGCGATGTTTCGATTCGGCCCGGTTGGTTTTATCACCCGGCGCAAGATTCGCTAGTGAAGTCCGCGGAGACTTTGTTCGACCTCTATTTCAAATCCGTGGGGCGCGGCGCCTCTTTGTTGTTAAATCTTCCGCCCGACCGTCGCGGCCGTATTCATGAAAACGATGAAAAGGCGCTGCGCCAATTCAAAAGTATGTTAGACGAAACTTTCGCGACAAATTTTGCGCGCGAGGGGGAAGCTTCGGCTTCGCACGTGCGTGGCAATGCTTCCCGCTATGGCGCGGCGAATGCGATTGATGATGATAACGAGAGTTATTGGACCACGGATGATCATGTCACTGCCGCGGCGCTCACGGTTGAATTAAAAACGCCGCAAGAGATCGACTGCGTTATGCTGCAAGAGCATATTGCACTGGGGCAACGTGTCGAAGCTTTTGCGCTCGAAGCTTGGAATAATAACGAGTGGCAAATCATTGCGGAAGGCACGAGCATTGGCCACAAACGCTTGTTGCGCTTTCCTTCAATGCAGACGAGCAAAGTGCGGTTGAATATCGCCCAAGCCAGCGCATGCCCGTTGATTTCGAATTTCGGTTTGTATAAAATCACGCAGCAGTAATGCTCTGCCACGGCTTGGCCGTGGCATTGGGAAAGATAAAACCACGGCCAAGCCGTGGTTGAACATGAGGGAAGCGTGAATCACAATAACTATCTCTTCATCAGCTATGCCCGCGAGGATAAAGTTTTCACGTTGCAGCTTGCGAAAGACTTGCGCGCCGCGGGCGTGGCGATTTGGATCGATCAACTAGACATTCCGCTAGGCGCGCGCTGGGATAACGCCGTGCAGCTTGCGCTCAACGATTGCGCCGGCATGCTCGTCATCCTTTCGCCCAGCTTGATCAGCTCGGAAAACGTAAAAGATGAAATCGCGCTGGCATTGGATAAAGGCAAGCCGATCGTGCCCGTATTGCATCAAAAGTGCGAGATTCCGCTGCGGCTGCGCCGGATGAATTACATCGATTGCACGAAAGACTATCCCGCGGCACTTGTGATGTTGATTGAAAATTTGCGCCGCGCCGGACTGGTGGCAAATCCTCCGGCGACGGCGACTGAAGAACCAATTCTAACTTCGCCGACAAATAAAGGAATCGAGGGCGAAGCCGCTTCGCCAATTTCAGAATCGATGCTTCCGGGGCCTGATAAATCAAAGCCTTCTTCTTTTGATAAACAAAAAAAACGGCGGCGGTATGCGTTGCTTGCGGGCGCAAGCTTCGTCGTGATCAGCATTGCGATCGCACTGTGGAATATCCGTCATTTGCCCGCGCCCGAAGGCATGGCATATATTCCTGCGGGAGTTTTTACGATGGGAGATGACGCCGGCAAGAACGACGCGAAACCGGCGCATCGCGTGCGCGTGAACGCGTTCTATTTGGACAAATATGAAGTCACGGTCGCGCAGTTCCGCGAGTTTGTGCAACAACAGAACTTTATCACCGACGCGGAAAAAGGCGACGGCGGTTTTATTTGGAATGGCGCGGCATGGAAGAAGATCGTGGGAATCAATTGGCAGCACGATGCCGAGGGCAAAGCCGCGCAAGAAAATCATCCGGTGCAGCACGTGAGTTGGAACGATGCGCAGGCTTTTGCGCGCTGGGCGAAGAAGCGTTTGCCCGCAGAGGCGGAATGGGAATATGCCGCACGCAGCGGCGGCAAAAATTACAGGTATGCGTGGGGCGATAGCGCCCCCACTTCCAAGAACGGCGGCAACATTGCGGACGAGTCGGTCGCGAATCGTTTTAAAGATTGGAACTTTGAAATTTGGAAAGGATATAACGACGCCTATGTTTTCACCGCGCCCGTCGGCTCGTTTGCTCCGAATGAATTTGGTTTGTATGACATGACCGGCAACGTGTGGGAATGGTGCGCAGATTGGTATGAGGCGAAATATTATGCGCAGCGGATCGAGGATAATCCTCGCGGCCCCGCTCAAGGCGAAAGCCGCGTGTTGCGAGGAGGCGCGTGTTGGAACAGTCCCTCGGGAGTGCGGTGTGCCGTGCGCAACGGACTACTTCCCGCGGGGCGTTATTATGTCGGCGGCTTTCGCTGCGCGCAGGATGTGGCTGATTGAAAGCTCATAATTCATCTACAAAAGTAGCAACCGTTGCTGCGGCATCTGTTTTCAAGAAACTTTATGCACTAGTTTGCTACGGTCAACGACAATTTCAAAACTAGCGGGGATTTGCTTCTAGATAGAAAAATCTTATATTGCTTCATTAACCAAAACTACAAGCCCACACCAAAGAGGCGCTGAATGCCAGACACGAGAACAATGCCGTTTGAAGATTTTAGGATTCCGGCTATCCCGCACTTGCCCGCAGAAACGGCGCCTTCTTGGTATAAGGCGATTACCGCGGACACGCTTGTGGAAATTGCGGAGCGTATCGTGGTGGCGTGCGATCCGGAGAAGATTATTCTTTTCGGTTCGCATGCTTATGGCCGTCCCGACCTTCATAGCGACGTGGACTTGCTGGTTATCACCAAGCGCTATCGTAATAAAAGCGTATACCAGCGCGATTATCTCGTTGCACGCGTGGCGCGCCCACCGCAAGTGGCGATGGATCTTTTAGTACGCACCCCGCAAGAAGTTGCCTCCCGCTTAAAAATGGGCGACCCGTTCTTTCGTGAGATCATGATCACCGGGAAGGTACTCTATGAGCGAAAGCAAGCTCGTCGCTGAGTGGGTCAGCAAAGCAGAAGATGACTTTGAAACGGCGACTCGCATTATGCGGTGGCGCAAGAAACCGCAACCGGACGCAGCTTGTTATCATTGCCAGCAATGCGCGGAAAAGTATTTGAAAGCCTTTCTCGTTCTGCACTCCGTCGATTTCCCCCGAATACATCATTTGCCCAAACTGAATGAACTTTGCGCTACCGTCGAGGGTTCTTTCGTATTGATTGGCGATCTCTTAGAGCAACTGAATCCTTTCGCAACAGAAACGCGGTATCCCGGTTACTCCGCGCAAGTTTCAGATGCTCGCTACGCAATCGCCGCCGCAAAACAAGTGCGCAAGTTCGTTCGCGATCAACTCAAGCTAAAATAGCTCTTGAAAGGAGAGGTATAATGAAGACCCGTGTAATTTTGCTTTTAGCGGTGACATGTTTCGGAGTCATGGCGATGCAAAACCTCAAACCCGTCAAAGTTATTTTCTTCGGCGATTCGATTACCGAGGCCGGCGTGCATCCGGGTGGGTATATCGATCGCGCGCGCAAGATGCTCAAAGAAAAAAATCCGGCGAACAGTTTTCAATTGACGGGCGCGGGCATTGGCGGCAACAAAGTCTATGATCTCTATCTTCGCGTCGAAGACGACGTGCTCAGCCAAAAGCCGGATTGGGTTTTCATCTATGTCGGCGTCAACGATGTGTGGCACAAAAAATCTTTCGGCACCGGCACGGATCCTGATAAGTTTGAAAAATTTTATGTCGCGCTGATCAAGAAGCTGCAAGCGAACGGGATCCGCGTCGCGCTCTGCACGCCCGCGGTGATCGGCGAGAAGGCCGACGGCCAAAACGAGATGGATGCGGACTTGACGAAGTATTCGCAGATTATTCGCACGCTCGCCGCGAAGTATGATTTACCGCTGTGTGATTTGCGCCGCGTCTTTTTCGAACACCTCACGAAAAACAACGGCGCGAACAAAGAGAAGGGCGTGCTCACCACCGATGGCGTGCACTTAAACGAGGTCGGCAATCAACTTGTGGCGGAAGAGATGCTAAAAATTTTGCTGCAGTAAGACGCGCGGCGCAATGAAATTTTTATCA
>CAYNDW010000241.1:2585-8559 GCA_964395375.1 uncultured Cytophagia bacterium | reverse complement strand
CAAAGCCACCTATGAAAGCCCGATCGAGATGATCACGATTCCCGCTGGAAGTTTTATTATGGGCGATAACAACGGCAACGCTAATGAACGCCCCGAACATGAAGTACATGTGTCCGCGTTTCAAATCGGAAAATATGAAGTGACCAATCGGCAGTATGTCGAATATCTCAATGCCGCGCTTAAGACCGGCGAGATCATTTATGAATCAGGGATAGTAACCGCAATCAAAGGTCCTTTCGCGGGCAAAGAGTATTGTCGCATTACGGGCGGCTTAGAGTTTTCAACTCGTTTTATTCAATACCTCGAAGTTGAAGCCGGCGTTTTTGAATTCCAAGTGTTGCCAAATTTTGAGAATCACCCGGTTGTCCGCATGCATTGGTGGGGCGCGGCTGCATTTTGTGCTTTTTATGGATTGCGTTTGCCTACGGAAGCGGAATGGGAAAAAGCGTGTCGCGGTGGGCTACAATACGAGTATGGCACAAGCGACGGGACACTGAATCACGAATTAGCGAATTACAATGGAACGGGAGGACGAGACCAATTTGACGAGCCTGCGCCGGTTGGTTCGTTCCCTGCAAATCCCTACGGTCTGCACGATATGAGCGGCAATGTTGCGGAATTTGTATTTGACCTTTATAGCAGAACGTATTACTCGAATAGTCCACGCAATGATCCTACTGGGCCTGGGCCGCAAATGCTGACGAGTCTTTTGCAAGGAACTGCGATTTGGCGGGGTGGGTCTTGGATTCACGAGGCAGACTCGAGTCGGTCCGCAATTCGAGGGCAATCAAGTCACCAGATCGACCCAAACTATCTTGTAGGATCGATTTTTGGTTTTCGCGTAGCGAGGTCGCTATAAATTTATAGGCCGGTTGTGCTGTTATGTCAAACTAATAGTTCCCTATAAAAAAATCCCCCACTTCCTTGTCGTTCTTCCTTGCTGTAAAAAATGTCGGGGCGGGCGGACTTGAACCGCCGACCTCTTGGTCCCGAACCAAGCGCGCTACCAAACTGCGCTACGCCCCGAGGCGTATCAACATCAAATTTTGGAATACAATCGTATGAACCTGGTCACATCCCGGAAACCACGGATGTGACTTGTGGCTCCGTTATAGATTGTTTCAATCGGTACGAAATCCAATTTAAAATTGCCGCGAGAAGCCTGAATAATAATCTCAGATTCTGTTTCGTAACCGTTCGTCTGAAGTTCGAGCTTTTGCAAAAGCCACCGTGAGTATAGACGATAACCCGATTGGCTATCTGGTATCGTTTGCCCTGCTTTCAAGCTGAGCAACTTGCTGGTTATCAAGTTGCTCATTAAGCGAAAAAGCGGCATCGCTTTCAAAGTAAAATCCCGAGCGCCGATGACGAGATCACTTTTTTCTTGCCGAAAGTTTTGAATGAACTTTGGAATCTCATCTGGTGAATGTTGCCCATCTGCATCGAGAGTAATTACGGCTTGTGCTGCGGTTTCACGCAGCACATACTTGAATGCCGTCTTTAGCGCGGCACCTTTACCCAGGTTCTTTTCATGCACTAATAACCTAGCGCAGTTACGTTTCGCGCAATCGGTCGTATCATCACTTGAGCCGTCATTGATCACCAGAATCTGCTCGCGTGGGAGGTGCTTACGAACACCGGCTAATACCGTATCGAGAGTATGGCCGGCATTAAAAGCTGGTATCGCAACAATAATATCTTTCGCCTCAAACATTGAATTTTAAACGGCGTTACGATAGGGAAAAAAGTTTTTGAATGCAAGCGTTTTATTGTTGGTTTAGACGCTCATTTATTTTGTCGGCGAAATTTCTACACCTCCGACTGCTCTTAGCCCCATAAACGCAGCGCGCTGGTGAGGATAGTTTCGAGATCGCCGTAACGCGCTTTATAATCTTCCTGGCTGCGCCGGATAATTTCTTCAGCTTCCTCGCGATGATAGATATGCGTAATCTCGCAGGTGCTTTGCTTTTCGCCGGGTGCTTGTTTGTACGTGAGAAAATAATGCCGCAAGCGGTCGATCACATCCGGCGGACATTCACTGACATCGCGCCACTGGCCGTAAACCGCATCGCCCTGCATCACCGCGATTATTTTGTCATCCGCCTCGTTCTTATCGATCATGCGCAATCCGCCGATGGGGATCGCATGCAGCAAAATATCGCCATGCGAAATTTGCTTTTCCGTGAGCACGCAAATGTCAATGGGATCGCCGTCTCCTTGGATGCCCGTGCGTCCGGTGCGGTCCATGCACAACTCCGCCACACGCTCGGCGCAATAAGTCTGCGGGATCAATCCGTAGAGCGTCGGGCAATGATTCGAAAATTTTTGCGGACGATCAACCCGCAAATGCCCGGTGGCTTTGTCAATTTCATACTTCACCGTGTCCGTCGGCACCATCTCGATATACGCCGTTACCACGCGCGGCGCTTCCGGCCCGATATGAATGCCGTGCCACGGATGCGATTTGAAAAGCACGCCCATGAGCCGCCAAATCGGATCGGAGTTTGTGGCTCGGGCTTTTTTCATGATCGTGCGAGCTTCTTGCATGTTCATCATTAGGGGAATTCCTTTCGAAGTTTGGTCCTAAGTTTAAAGCTCAATTGCTTATGCTTCATTGTATGGCATGACACGACTTTTCTGTATTCTTGAGAAAAATGCGCGGCTCCAATCGTGACCGGTTTTCTTTGCCAATTCAAGTGAGTTCGAATTTTTGTTTAGGCTTCATCATCAACAGTTCCAGGATCTGCTCCAGGATAAATGAGTGGATAAAGTTCCAATTCACCACATTTGCATTGCCAATAACTGCCCGATGGCCTTCGCGTTGGCAGCGTTTCACAAAAAGCACAAATCAGATTTGATGATAAGTCCAGCACATTTTGACAGAAGTTTCTGACCTCCACATCGGGTACTTCACTTCCAAGTAGATTGAAATGACATCCAACGCAATTTCGAATCCACTGACTTGCAGTTGCAGCATTGATGAGCGGTTTCAATTGAATTTCCGATTTTGGTCCATGTGTCACTTCCGGTTTTCGTGCGCGCAATTCCTTTGCGAGCTTTGAATCAACACCGCCGGCCAAGTCGCCTAATGTATACTCATTTCGAGCGTTTCTTGGAATCGCGCAGCGATACTTCAACGTAATAAAGTCGAGCAACGACTCCAGAATGATACCCGCTTTCGAGGCAGCGGATTCGCGGTTGAAGTGTGGTTGCCCGATAATTTTTTGCAATTCCGCAATAGCTGTCATAAACTCGCCCACGTATAAACCGTGCTGTAAAGTCCATGGACCAAGCTCGATAATCTGCGTGTTTGCGGCAGATCCTTTGGCCCAACGATAACGATCTCTCCATAGTCGGTAATGCGTCGTAACGATCATCTGGTTGAAATGCTCGGCTTCGTCATATAACAACATCATGAAGCGTTCCAAATGCGGGCCATCCACCGAAGTTAGCACGTCGTCGAGGACAACAATAGTTCTTTCGGTCTTGAAATGTTTGGCTAAGGCAAGAAAGACACAGATGCCAAGCGTATCCAGGTGAGACTCGCTGTAGTAGGCTTGAGGTGGTAATTCTGAAGCATTATGGAATTGCGCATCAAATTCTAACGACCCAATAGCATTGGGTTTGAGAAAGAATCTGATTTTCCCAATATCTTCTCTAGGGTGAAGCTTGGCGTAGAGCCGTTCGACTTCGAGCGCAATACTGCCAAGAATATTTTCCACGTAATCTTTGCGTTCTTTAGAAACGATCTCCAAGGCTAATTTAAGTTTGGTTAGTAGATTCTGCTGAGTGGCGGCTTGAGCTGTCTTTTCTTTCAGTGTCTCAAGTTGTCCTTTGATAGCATTGTGCAGAGTTATCGACTTTTGGTCAATATCTTTGCGAGTTTTGAGTGGCTGGCGAAATTCGGACGTTGTTTTCCAGCACTGTTGGGCTTGCTGCTCCATTGCATCAGATGGCTCCTGCTCGGAAAGCAATGCATTGAAATTGTCCCAATCAAGATTTTGTTCTTTGACTTCAGCCAATGCAGATAACTTGAGAAGAACAGCAAGAGTCTTTGTCTTTTGACAAAAATCTTTGCATGCTTGATCGACGATCGACTTTTTGCTCTCGGTTTGCCGTTTTTTCGTTTTAGTATCCGAAACGAGTGAATCAAGCTCTGGCATTTCATCGATGCGTTCCCCGAGCCTTTTCAGGAGCTTTGCGGAATCAATGCCGTACTCACATACTGGACATTGCGTAAGGGTGATTCTTTGGTTAATGTAGGCCTGAGCCTCCCGCAGCAGGCTCAGAAGCTCTGCGTTTTGCTGAATTTGTCGGGATTCAGCTTCTTTTAGTTTTGCTTCAGCAGCGGCCAATGCTTCCACGGCTTTCTTTTCTTCTATCAGCGCATTGTCAAAACTGCTAAGGGCGGTTTCAACATCTTGAAAGGCAGGAATAAGTTTGTCAACTTCGGCGACGTTCGCTTGAAGTTTGGAAGTATCTTTCTGTGATTCGAGCGACGCCCACTCAATGGCACTATTGCAAGGTTTATTTTCCGCGGTCCACAGTTTCTCCAATTCATCCTTCGCTTGAAAAAGCGCACGAGAAGTCTCGTTGAACGAATCTTCCGTTTCATTGCAGGCGGCGCGAAGCGCATTTTCCGACTTTTCAATATTGGGTACCGTGATGTACGTCTTTAGAGTTTCGAAGCGTTGCTTGGGTTGTGCTTCGATGAGATCCAAAATTTTTCTGCGCCGGAGAATATGAGCGTCGGGACAGCCATTTTGCGAATCAACAACAGGGCCATTTCCACCCAATGAAGCGACCCATGTTTTGACGCCGGATGTTATTGTCACTTTAACATCTGATGGCTTGCAACCAAGTGAAGCGACATGCTTCCTTGATGGCTCTCCCAGGCTATAGTTTTCCAATGACCCGCAGGAGCGGTTGCACACAAAATCGAATGCATCTGCAATAGTCGATTTGCCCGTGCCATTTTCTCCAAAAATCAAGGTTACTGCTTTTGAGGTGTCAAATGCTATTTCGACCTGTGAGGTTGCGCCTCTGAAACCAACCATAAGCAGTTTATTTATTTTTACTGACATTCTCGACCTCCCCATTCGTGCGATCTACCTCAAAAGCGAATTTCCAATCTTCTGTTTTGAGTTTTCCAGAGACAAGCTCTGGAAGCAGTTTCTGAAGCTTGTTATCTGACAAAAGCTTCAATTTGCGAAATTGCTCGATAATTCGTTTTCCGACTTCTTCGTCAGGTGTGCCCATATCAACCTCCATGTTAGTGGCAGTAATTCATTGCTCTCGTTTTTGTACTCCATTTTCCACTAGTGGCGTGCGACATATTCTATTGTCGATCATTTTGCCAATGCCGGCAAAATGATGCCCACTCGGGAAAGAGGGACACTCTCTTTTTTTCAAATGACCTTCCACCGAATCGTAAAAATTTCTGCCAGCTCCATGCGCTGTTTCAACCGCGCTTCAACGTCTTCAATCAGTTTTTCCTTGCGCTGTTCGACCTCATCCTGCGCGTCAAACAAGCTGCGGCGTTTATCATTGCGCTTGCGTTCCAGCGCCTTGGCCTGTTTATGCAGTTCGATTTTGGCGTCAAGTTCTGCACACTGGCGCGTCTCTTTTTTCATGGCTTTGATCTCACGGTCAAGGCTTTTGAGCTCTTGTTCCAAATTGCCTTTCAGGTCTTCCGCCCAATTTTCCAGTTTCTCGCTCTCCTCGTCGAAGTAGATGCGATTATGTTCGGCGGTCTTCGCAACAATGCGGTTTTGCGTTGTTTGGAAATCCTGCGCCAGTGGAATTTGCGCGACTTCGGGGATCGCTAGTTCTTCGCCAACCGTTCCCGCCACGCTGAATAGCTTTTCGCAAGTCTCGGCATCGAGAGGCGTTCCGTCGTCGCCGCGGCCGGCAAAAACAAGATGATCCTCGCGCTCCAGCGCTTCCAGTGACAAGAGCGCAAGACGTAGCCAGC
>CAYNDW010000241.1:0-2575 GCA_964395375.1 uncultured Cytophagia bacterium | reverse complement strand
GCCAGCCGGATTTGCCTTGCAGGTTTTCAACGAGTGAAATTTTCTTTGACTTCGGATGCTGATCGTACCGGAAAACAATCTCACGAATCGGCAGTGATCGACTTTTAGCTTTCGCGATAAGACGTTCGGCGAGCGGATGGCCGATACGATATTGATGAACGAGCGTGTCACTCTTCCTGGTCACCAGGCGATACGGGCCTACGGAAATACCCTCTGCGTCCAATCCTTCGGGAAGGCGATTCAGATGAAACAAGTAATCATCAGAAGAACCAAAAGTGGCGTCGTCGTTCAATTCAAATTCGGTCAAACGCCAAAGCCAATCTTCGAAGCGGTTCATTTGCTGGGCAGTTTCGTCGCGGTTATTCCGCAGACGCCGGTGGACGTCTTGGTCAAAGTGCTCGAACAGCTTGGCGCGGGTATCCTCCATGCGCGCGCGAATTTGCCCAACGAGTTCGGCTTGCAAACGATCAAAGGCCGTATTGATCTCGTGCGGCGTCCGGCAGGTTTGGTAGATATCGTTGACTCGCCTCTCGAAATCGACGCCTGATTCCAGCGCGCCCAGCACCTCATCCGAAGCGCCGAAAACGCCGTCGAACAAATGCAGCTTCTCCTTGAGCAATTCAAACACCCGCTGGTCTGCCGCGTTTTTACGATTGAGAAAGTTGATCACCACGACATCGTGCTGCTGGCCGTAGCGATGACAACGACCGATGCGTTGCTCGATTCGTTGCGGGTTCCACGGCAGATCGTAATTCACCACGAGACTGCAAAACTGAAGATTGACGCCCTCCGCGCCCGACTCCGTGGCAATCATAATCGCGGCGCGCTCGCGAAATTCTTCAACCAGCGCTGAACGCATATCAGCGCTGGGCGAGCCTGATACCATGTCATCTGCTTTATGCCGCTCCCGCCAGTTCTTATAGATTGCCTTGCACTGCGGCTCGTTATTCGTGCCGTTGAAAGTGACCACCTCGCCGCTGTAACCGTTCGCCGCTAGCAGCTCGAAGAGATATTGTTGCGTCCGACGCGATTCCGTAAAGATCAGCGACTTGCGCGGGGCGCGAAGGTCGGCCGCCATCTTGAAACCGGTTTTGAGCGCGATGAGCAACGCTTCGCCCTTGGCATTTTGCGCGATGGATTCAGCCAGCTCGCGATAATTTTTGAGCTCGTCGGCTTCCTTGCGAATGGCGTTGAGCAGCAAAGTCTTTTCTTGCTCTGAGGCCGAACCTTCGCCATTCACAGGCGTTTCCTGAAGCTCTTCGTCGCGCGCTCGCCATTCATCCTGCATCTCGGCAACTGTTTCAAAATCCTGTTCGATCATTTCTATGTTTGCTTGCTCAAGAACGCCGCCTTTATGCCGGTGCATTTCTTCGAGGCGGGTGATGAGAGCGCCCAGCGTTGCGGCAATCGCGAAAGACGACGAGGCGAGGATTTTTCTGAGCACGAGCGTCATGAGAGAACGTTGCCGAGAGGGCAAAGCGTAAGATTCCGGACGCTGCAGATAATTGGAGACGGCTTCGTACAGCGCTAGTTCGTCATCAGTCGGGGTAAAATCCTGCGTGATGGAAACGCGGTTGGTATAGCGGATGTATTCGACCACTTGCCGACGCAGCGTGCGCTGGCAGATGGGACGGAGGCGGCCGCGCAACTCGCCAAATTCGGGCGCGCTCATCTCATTGCCGTTGCGCGCAAATTGCTCCCGAAAGGTTTCCTCGCTTCCGAAAAGATGCGGATCGATGAAGCTAATCAGCCCATAGAGTTCCATCAGCGAATTTTGGAGCGGCGTGGCCGTGAGCAAAACTTTCGGTCTGCTGCCGATGGCATCGCGAATCGAACGCGCAATCTTGTTACTCTTTTTGTAAACATTCCGCAAGCGGTGGGCCTCGTCGACGACCACGAGATCCCAGTATACGGCTCGAACGTCCAACTCCTTGCTGCGCGCGAATTGATATGAGCAAAGCACGACGCGGCTCTCCTGCTCGAAGGGATTCTTCATGCCCTGTTTGAGGAATTGATTGTAGCTTGCCGATTCGATGATGATTGAATCGATGAAGAATTTTTGCAGCAACTCCTGGCTCCATTGCGGACGCAACGCCGCCGGCAGAATGCAAAGAATTCGCCGTTTTCGTTCCGCCCAAAGTTGGCTCACGATTAAACCCGCCTCGATGGTTTTGCCCAGTCCGACTTCGTCGGCGAGTAGCGCCCCTCGTGAAAGCGGCGAACGAAAAGCGAAGAGAGCCGCGTCAATCTGATGCGGATTCAAATCGACAGTGGCGTTGAAGATTGATTGATTCAGTTTCGCCAATTCGCGCGAAGAGCATTTCCTCGTCAATTCGTGCGCGAAGTATTTGGCGTGATAGGGTGTGGACATTGGTATTCTCTCATTTGTGCCATTCAACTCCAGGCGAAGAATGAAACACGCGTATTAGCTCCTACAGCATCTCAAAATACTTCTTCCTCTCCCACTCCGTAATTACGCTGATATACTTTCGCCACTCTGCGCGTTTGATTGCAGTGTATACCTGAACCATCTCAGCGCCGAACACTTCCATTACTTTGGGCGAAGCTTCTAAGG
>CAYNDW010000240.1:0-8560 GCA_964395375.1 uncultured Cytophagia bacterium | reverse complement strand
GTCAAACAGCGAAACGAAATGCCGCCTGTCCTTCAAACGGCTAAAGTCTTACGAAATTTAGAATTTTAAAATTCTCAATTTGCAATTTTCTATTTATGAGTCAACCAAGCGCGAACTCTCAGCTAAGGGCTGCACATGAAATGTCTCATCACCGGCGGTGCGGGCTTCATCGGATCCCATCTCAGCGAACGCCTTTTGGAAGGCGGTTATGAAATCGTCAATCTCGACAATTTCAATGACTACTACGACCCGAGCATCAAACGGCGGAATATCACGGGCTTGCTGCCGCGTGCGGAATACACACTCGTGGAAAGCGATATTCTCGACCGCGAAAAACTGCAGCGGCTCTTTCAACAGCATCGTTTCGACGCAATCGTGCATTTGGCGGCGCGCGCGGGCGTGCGGCCCTCGATCGCGCAGCCGCTGCTTTATGAGCAAGTGAACTGCGAAGGCACGGTGAATCTGTTGGAACTGGCGCGGCAACACAGCGTGGACAAATTTATCTTCGGCTCCTCCTCTTCGGTTTATGGCGAAAATTCCAAAGTGCCGTTTGCCGAAGAAGATCGCGTCGATCATCCCATCAGCCCCTATGCCGCCACCAAAAAAGCCGGCGAGTTGACGTGTTATACCTATCATCATTTGTATAAGATGAAAATCACGTGTCTGCGCTTTTTTACGGTCTACGGCCCGCGCCAACGCCCGGACATGGCGATTCACAAATTCACCAAGATGATTGCGAACGGAGAGAAAGTCCCAATGTATGGCGACGGCACTAGCCGCCGGGATTTTACTTTCGTCGCGGATATTGTGGACGGTATTGAGAAAGCGCTTAACGCGTGTTCGGCGTATCACATCTATAATTTGGGCGAGTCGCGCACCATTGATTTGCGTTCGCTCATCAATCTAATTCAAGAATGTGTGGGCAAACGCGCGCTCATCGAGCAATTGCCCTTACAACCCGGCGACGTGCCGATTACGTATGCGGACATTTCAAAAGCGCGCCGTGAAATCGGTTATGATCCGAAGGTGGATATCGCCGAGGGCATACAGCGTTTTGTCGCATGGTTCAAGCGCAATCAAACTAAGGGCCGTTAAGCCCGGAGTGCGTGCTCTTTTTTTTACAACCGCGGATGAATCGAAAGTGCTATCGACGTACCCTAGGACGGTGACATAAGCATGGTCAGAGAGAAACAAGCCTTCTTGCGCAATCTCATTCGCTTTTTGGATGCCGCGCTCATCGGGCTGGCTTTCGTCCTATCCTATTTCATCAGCTTCTATTTGCGTGAAGCCTATCACCTCGGCGAAATGGCGTATGCGATTTCACCGGACGTGGAAGGCTTGTTGTATTTTACGCGCAAGAACGTCGCCCTCGTCGGTTTTTATTTGATCGGTTGGATCACCTCGTTGACGTTTGTGGGCGCTTACAAAGATTTGCGCACGCAAACTTTGCCCAGTAGCATTTTGCACATCGTCACCTCCGGCGCTTTTGCGTTGCTCACGGTCGGCACGCCGATTTTTTTATTTAAGATGGTGCTCACCAGCCGGTTGTTCATTGCCACACTTTGGATCGTCACGGTGAGCATGTTGGTGTTGATGCGACTGTTCGCCAATCGCATGCTGGACTACTTGCACACGCGCGGCTTCAATCACGTGAACTTGCTGATCGTGGGCACGGGCAAACGCGCGCGCGATTTTATTCGCACCGTGAAATCGCACGCCAATTGGGGTTTGACCATTGTCGGCTTGATTGACGACGATCACGGCATGTTCGGGAAGGAAGTGGAAGGCTATCGCGTGCTCGGCCGTTTGCAGGATATTCCCTTTATCATTCATCGTAAAGTGATCGACCGCGTCATCTTTGTTGTGCCGCGTCTTTGGTTGAATCGCATTGATGAAGCAATTCTCGCCTGCGAGCGCGAAGGCATTCCCACCAGCATTTCGATGGACCTCTATAATCTGCGCATCGCCACCGTGCGGCAAACGGATTTCAGCGGATTTCCGCTTTTGGAGTTTGAGACATTCAATGCGCGCACGTGGCAGCTTTTTGCAAAGCGCATGATCGACATGTCGCTCTCTGTTTTCTTGTTGCTCGTGCTTTCGCCCGTTTTTTTTATTGTTGCGCTTGCAATCAAGCTAAGCTCGCCCGGTCCGGTGTTTTTCAAGCAACCGCGCTGCGGCTTAAACGGCAGAACCTTCACGCTGTTTAAATTTCGCTCCATGGTCGTGAACGCGGAAATGAAACGCCGCGAACTCGAAAAGATGAACGAGATGGAAGGCCCGGTGTTTAAGATCAAACGCGATCCGCGCATTACCGTCATCGGTCGCATTCTGCGCCGGACCTCGTTGGATGAGCTGCCGCAACTGTTTAACGTGCTCCTCGGCAACATGAGTTTCGTCGGGCCGCGCCCGCCGTTGGCCGTGGAAGTCGAGCTCTACAAACATTGGCAACGCCGCCGGCTCTCGCTCAAGCCTGGTTTGACCTGCATTTGGCAAGTGAGCGGACGCAATAAAATCGGCTTTGAGAAGTGGATGGAAATGGACATGGAATACATCGACAATTGGTCGCTTTGGCTCGATTTTAAAATCATGGCCAAGACCGTGTTCGTCGTGTTGTTTGGTTACGGCGCGAGCTAGCGACAATTTCACGCCGGCCTTTCTGCACAACCGCGACAATGGCGTTATAAGCCTTGTTATCGCTCAGAATTTTTCTGGATTTTTGTCGTTGTTGTTTTACCTTTGCATCAATCTGCTTGCCTCACCGTTTCCCTCACGAAACCGGGGCATATAAACCACAAACCGTTTTGTTGTATTCTAAGCGCGCTAGCGCGATTGAACGCGAATGCAGGCCAATCTTGCGCGGTTCGTCGCGCATTATTTGGAGGAGTACCTATGCATATTTGTATGGTTGGAACGGGCTATGTCGGGCTCGTTACCGGAACGTGCTTTGCCGAATTTGGCAACGACGTTATTTGCGTCGATATTGACAGCACAAAAATTGAAAAACTCAATCGCGGAGAAATCCCGATTTACGAGCCGGGGCTGGACGATTTGGTTGCCAAAAATGTTCGCGAAGGCCGCCTCACTTTTACGACCGATATGAAATATGCGGTCGAAAATTCTCTGGTCATTTTTGTTGCCGTGGGCACGCCCCAGGCCGAAGACGGTTCTGCGGATCTCCGCTATGTCGAAGCCGTTG
Organism: uncultured Cytophagia bacterium; assembly: GCA_964395375.1. Taxonomy (GTDB): domain Bacteria; phylum Zhuqueibacterota; class Zhuqueibacteria; order Zhuqueibacterales; family Zhuqueibacteraceae; genus JABWAN01. Next base: position 5,364 of record CAYNDW010000240.1, on the reverse strand, counting down.
GAAAAGACGTCGCCAAGTACATGAACGGTTACAAAGTCGTGGTCAACAAGAGCACGGTTCCGGTCGGTTCGGGCAAATGGGTCAAGGACGTCATACAAAAACATTTAAAAGCTCCGGTGCATTTTTCCGTGGTCTCCAATCCGGAATTTTTGCGCGAAGGCTCGGCGATTGAAGACTTCATGCGGCCCAATCGCGTGGTCATTGGCGCGGAAGACAGCGAAGCCATGGCGATCATGAAAGACTTGTATTCGCCGCTGTATTTGATTGAAACGCCGATCGTGATGACCGATCTCGCCAGCGCGGAACTGACGAAGTACGCGGCCAATGCTTTTCTCGCCGTGAAAATCAGCTTCATCAATGAAGTCGCAATTCTTTGCGAACGCGTGGGCGCCGACGTGCATGACGTGGCGCGCGGCATGGGCTTGGACAATCGCATCGGCTCGAAATTTTTGCACGCCGGCCCCGGCTATGGCGGCTCGTGTTTCCCCAAAGACACCCGCGCTTTGGTTTCCATCGGCGAAAAACACGATTATCATTTTCAAATTGTGGAAGCGGCCGTGCGCGTAAACGATCATCAACGCAAGGTCATGGTGCAGAAGATTAAAAACGCCGTGGGCAAATTGAGCGACAAAACTATTGCCGTGCTCGGCCTCGCGTTCAAGCCGAATACCGACGACATGCGCGAAGCTCCGGCCGTCGATATCATCGCCGCGCTGCAAGCGGAAGGCGCGAAGATCCGCGCGTATGATCCGGTGGCAATCCATGAAGCGAAGAAGGCGCTTAAGAACGTCGAGTTTTGCGAGGAAACGTACGAAACGCTGGAAGGCGCCGACGCTTTGATCTTCATGACGGAATGGAATCAATTCCGCAGCCTCGATCTGGATAAGATCAGAAATATTTTGCGCACGCCCATCGTCGTCGATCTTCGCAATATCTATGATCCCCAGCGGATGAAGGAAAAAGGCTTCCAGTATCACAGCGTGGGTCGCTCAGTGGCGTGAGCGGCAGCGCTACTTCGTAGCCTCGCCTCTTTGTCGGGCGCTAGGGCTTTAGCTGAATCTGCGGCCCGGACAATAGCTTTTCGTTTCCCATTTTGTTGCGTATACACACAACGGCCCGAACGAAGCCATGGCTTCGCTCGGGCCGTTTGTTTTATGCAAAACGTTTTTGAGCTCGAAAATTTTGTGCAGCCAATCTGCGCCGCCGCACCCGACGATAATCGCTATAATAGTTTCCTACGAAAATGAGAGCATTAAAGATGCTGTTGCCAGTATAAGCAATTTTTTCACCGCGCGGCAATGCTGCCCTTGTCACAGACGAGATACATTGTTTCATGGTGACACAAAGTCCTGCTGTTATTTGGAGCCAACAATTATTTGCCAAACTGTAACCGCCTGTAAATCGGCGAGCAATATTACACGCCGCGCTCTCTTCAAAATGGCGCGAGTGTTGCTAGAAAAAGAGGGGATAAAATTTGATTGCAAGTTCCAATATTTTCGGAAGATTGTGCGAACCAACTGGCAGAAGATGTGATGAAAGTTTTGATGATTGCGCCCCAGCCTTTCTTTCAACCGCGCGGCACGCCATTCAGCGTTTTGCATCGCCTGCGCGCGTTGTCGTTACTAGGTTATAAGGTCGATTTGGTGACTTATCATCTCGGGCAAGACGTTAGCATTCCGGGTATGACGATTCATCGCGCGGCCGCCGTGCCGTTTGTCAAGCGCATCGCCATCGGGCCTTCAAAAGCGAAAATCTTTTTGGATGTGCAGGTCTATCGTCGCAGTGTCGAGTTGCTCAAGCGGGAACGCTACGATTTGATTCACACGCACGAAGAGGCGGGCTTCTTCGGCATTCGTTTGAGTAAAAAATTTGGAACGCTTCATCTTTATGACATGCACTCCAGCTTGCCGCAGCAGCTTTCAAATTTTAAATACAGCAAGTCGAAACTGCTCGTGAATGCTTTTGAAAGCCTCGAAGCCAAGACGATTGCGAGTGCGCAGGCGGTCATCACGATTTGCCCGGAGCTACATGCTTATGTGCATGAAAAGTACCCCACCAAATTCAACAAGCTGATTGAAAACGTCGGAGATAATAGCACCGTGTTTCAACCGCGCTCGGACGTTAACGAACTCAAACAACGGTACCGTCTCAACGGCGAAACGTTGGTGTTGTATGCAGGCACACTCGAACCGTATCAAGGCCTCGATCTCTTGCTCGCTTCCAGCCCGGCGGTGCTAAAAAAGCATGCGCACGTGCGCTTCCTCGTGGTCGGCGGCAGTCCGCAGCAAGTGACGAACTATCAAGAGCAGGCGCAAAAGCTAGGTGTGCGCGAACAATTTGTCTTCACCGGCCAACGCCCGCCCGAGGAAATTCCGCAATTCATGCAATTGGCCCACGTGCTCGTCTCTCCGCGCATCGAAGGCAACAACACCCCATTAAAAATTTATTCGTACCTGCGCTCCGGCATTCCAATTGTAGCCACAAATCATCTCACGCACACGCAAGTGCTCAAACCGGAAGTCGCGGCGTTGACCGAATGCACGCCTGCGGCTTTTGCGCAAGGCTTGCTGCGCGTATTGGAGAACAAAAACTACGGCATGCAAATCGCCGAACAAGCGCGCGCATTGGCCGAGCGCGAATATAGCTACGAAGCATATCTGCGCAAAACGAAAGAAGTCTATTCGTATCTAGAATCGTTGCGCGCCTAGTTCCTAACCTGTCATTCAGAAGGAATCTTTTTAAGCACTGATACCACTGCTCATTTTAAAGTTGTGTCCAGCACTAAAAAAGATTCCTTCTGAATGACATGTTAAATGAGAAAAAATATGTGTGGCATCTGCGGCACCCTCAACTTCTCCCGCGAAGATCACGTTGACGCGCAAGACGTGCAGCGCATGAACGACGCCATCTTCCATCGCGGCCCGGACCAAGACGGTTTTTACATCAAAGACAACGTCGGTCTCGCCATGCGCCGTTTGAGCATCATCGATCTCAGCACGGGCAAGCAACCGATTCGCAACGAAGACGGCAGCGTTTGGATCGTGTTCAACGGCGAGATTTACAACTATCCCGAGTTGCGCAAAGAGCTGGAGAGCCGCGGCCATCGTTTTTATACGAAGAGCGACACCGAAGCCATTGTGCATGCTTATGAAGAGTTCGGCGCGGAATGTCCGAGCAAACTCAACGGCATGTTTGCGTTTGCAATATGGGACGACTATCGTCAGCGTTTGTTCATCGCGCGCGACCGTCTCGGCAAGAAGCCGCTCTATTATTATCACGACGGCAAGCGGGTGATCTTCGGCTCGGAATTAAAAAGCATTTTGCAGATTAAAGACGTGCCCCGTCGCGTCTCGCGCGAAGCGTTGGATTTGTATCTCACCTACGAATACATTCCCGCGCCGCACACGATCTTCGAAGATATTTACAAACTGCCCGCAGGTCACTCGCTCACGATTCATGCGAACGGCAAAGTCGAAGTGCGACCCTATTGGGAATTGCACTTTCACGAGAACGGTACCTTAGAAAAAGACCTGCAACACGGCTTGGTTGATTTGCTCCAAGACGCCGTGAAGATTCGTTTGATGAGCGACGTGCCGCTCGGCGCATTTCTCTCCGGCGGCATTGACTCAAGCTGTATCGTCGCATTGATGGCGCGCGTGATGGATCAACCCGTCAAAACTTTTTCCATCGGCTTTGAAGAAGGCAGCTACAATGAGTTGCACTACGCCCGTGAAATCGCGCGCCACTTCAAAACCGAGCATCAAGAATTTATTCTCAAACCCGACGCGCTCGGTTTGACCGAAAAACTCGCGCGCCATCTCGACGAGCCGCTTGGCGATTTTTCGATCATCCCCACGTTTCTTGTTTCGCAAATGGCGCGACAACACGTGACCGTCGCGCTCTCCGGCGATGGCGGCGACGAGTTGTTCGGCGGTTATGAAACGTATGTCGCGGACTGGGCCTATCGCAAATATCGCCGCTTGCCCAAGTTCTTGCGTAACGGCGTGATCTCGCCGATTACGCAACGCATTCCGCCCACGGAAAAGAAAAAAGGCGTGATCAACCGCGCCAAGCGTTTTGTCGATGGCGCAATGTTGCCCGAAGACTTGCAGCACGTGCGTTGGATGATCTTTCTCACCGAGCGCGAGAAGCAGAATCTTTATGGCGAGTCCATGCAGAGCATGGCAAGCTCAACCGGCGCCCATGATTTCATCCGCGGCTACTTTAACAGCGCCGACTCGCAAGATTACGTCAATCGCCAATTGTACGTCGATATCAAAACCTATCTCTGCGACGACATCATGGTGAAGGTGGATCGCATGAGCATGGCCACTTCGCTCGAAACGCGCGCGCCGTTTCTGGATTATCGCGTCGTCGAATACGCGGCCACGATTCCGAGCGCATACAAAATTCAAGGCACGAAGACCAAGCAGATTTTAAAGAAGGCCATGAGCGAGCTCCTGCCGCCGGCCATCATCGGTCGCGGCAAAGAAGGCTTTAGCATACCGATTAAAAATTGGCTGAAGCACGAGCTGCGTCCGATGATGATGGACGTCCTCTCGCCCGCACAACTCGCCGCGGACGGCTTCTTCAATCCCGCCTATGTGCAAAGCTTAATCAGCGAACATGTAGCCGGCGTGGAGAATCACAGCCATCGTTTATGGGCATTGATGGTGTTCGGCATTTGGCGCGATCAATACATGAAACCGTAGCCCTGCCCCCTTGTGGGGCATTGCCACATGCACGAATTGAGTTGAGGCAATGGTTTTCATAATAGAGCATGCTCAATATTTTAAACCATAGCCCTTATGGGGCAATGCAGCGAGCACGAACTGATTACACGCAACAGCGCCCCACAAGGGGGCATGACTACGATAGTATTTAATTTTAAGGCGGCGTCGATGTTTAAAGAGTTCAAACATCTTAAGAATCTTCTGCGTTTCGCCAAGGGCGGGCAGGAGCCGATCATCGGTCCCGTCAAGGCGGTGTGGGAAGTGCTGTACATTTGCAATGCGCGTTGCCGCAGTTGCACCCGTTGGCAAGAAAAGCCCGACCCCGAGATGCTTTCGACCGCGGAAGGAAAAAGCCTCATCAAGCAGCTCGCGCATGCCGGCGTGCTCAATCTCTCTTTCACCGGCGGCGAGCCGTTGCTCCGCAAAGATATTTATGAGTTGATCGCGTGCGCGAAGGAGCACGGCCTTTCGACCTCGCTCATGTCCAACGGCCTGCTCATCAACGAACGCCGCGCGAAAGAACTGATTCAAGCCGGACTTGATCTCATCTATATCTCGCTCGATGGCAGCACGCCGGAGTTAAATGACTCCTTGCGCGGTATTAGCGGCTACTTTAACTTGGCGAGCAATG
>CAYNDW010000239.1:3117-8587 GCA_964395375.1 uncultured Cytophagia bacterium | reverse complement strand
TGAAAGCTGCGTTAAAACGTTTTCAGTGGTTTGAGGCTAGAGCGGTTTGTTTCGGAGCATTTTTGATTCTAATCTGCTGGCATCTGTTTATATCGTATCATCATTAATATTCTTTTTAAGCATTAGAGCTACTCTCAAGGATTCAAAAGGATTCCTGCTGAATGACAACCACTAGGCGAAGCGGTTGAACACGAGCTTCAATCTTCCTCACCTCCTCAAGTCTCTGCCAAGCGTCAATGAAGCCTGCGCGAACTACTCTCTCATTTTTTGCTAGCCTCATCATTCTCACCTCGCAGTGGGCTTCTTTTTCGCAAACAAAAAATTCCAACGAGCAAATTACACTCGCTTCTCCCTTCCCGCTTACCACGCATCCCGAAGCCGATCTCATGCCTGCGCTCTCTGCCGAAGGCAAATGGCTCGCGTATGTTTCGCGGCAAAACGGCAACTACGATATTTGGGTGCGCGCCACCGCCGGCGGCTTGCCGAGTTTGCTCACCACGAATACGAGCGAAGATTACAGCCCTTCGTGGTCGCCCGCTAGTAAGGCGCTCGTGTTCGTCTCGCGGCGCGATGATGCTGAAGGCGATCTCTATTTGCTCCCCCTCGAAAAACGTGAAGACGGCTTTGCTCCCGGAAAAATAAAACGGCTCACCCACAACCTCGAACGCGAAGCCTTTCCGCAGTTTTCGCCCGACGGCAAAAAGATCGCGTACAGTTTCGGCGCGAAAGGGCAGGAGCAAATTTGGTTGTATGAAATAAAAAACGGCGCGCGTTATCAACTCACCACGCGCGGCGGAACGCAGCCCGCCTGGTCGCCCAATGGAAGCGAACTCGCGCTCGCATGCCGCACCGGCGAAACGAGCGAGCAGCAAATTTTCATCATCAGCGCGGACACGGCGCAGGCCGATTATCTCCGTCGGCAAGTGACCTTCGAAGGCGACAATCATTTTCCCGCATGGTCGCGCGACGGCAAGAGCATTCTCGTGCAGCGCAATGAGAGCAGTGCCAACGCGCGCGCCTCGCGACTCTATATCGTGCCCGTGGATTTTTCCACGACGCATTTTGATCAACTCGCCGCGGGCTTGCAAATTACGCCGGACTCCGAGAGCGCGTTGTTTCCATGTTGGAGTCGCGACGGCGCGATCTATTATGCCGCCGAGCATTATGGCAATCTCGATCTCTGGCGCATACCCGAGGCCGGTCCGATACCGCGCTTCTCTTCTCCTGCCGAAGCCTTCGCGCACGCGCAAAAAATTGTTGATCACGAAACCGCGGTGCTCGCGTTCTCCGCTTTGCGTTATCACTTCCCCGACTCGACAGATTGGCTCGCGCTCGCCGGAGTGGAAATGGGCCGGCGTTATGTGCAGATGAACGAGCTCGCGCAAGCGCGCAAGAGTTGGAACAACGTCGTGCTCTATTACATCGGCGCGAACGAAGGCGCGGGCCTGGCCGAGCTTGAGCTCGCGAAGCTCGACGCGAATGTGGAACGCTTTGCCGTGCTGCGTGCGCGTTATCATGCGTGGCCCAATGTGCAAGCGCTTTGCGCGCTGGCGCAAGGTCTCGCCTTGCAGCAACAGCGGCAATATGATCTTGCCTTGAAAACTTTTCAAAACCTCGCGCAGCAATTTCCGCAATTGCGCGAGGTGTGCTATCGCGCCGCGCTGCACGCCGCGGATCTGCTGTTGGTGCTCGAACGCAGCGAGGCCGCGGAAGCGCGTTATGCCGGGATCATTGCCGAGTATCGCGAGAACGCAGAGTGGCGCGGGGCCGCGATGGCTCGCTTGTTAGACGTTGCGCCCACACTCGCACGCACCGCGGACACGCTCGCGGCTTATCAACGCTTGATCCAACGCCACGCCGCGCAGACGGAGATTGTTCATAACGCGCGCTTTCGTATTGCCGCGCGTTTGCAGCGCGAGGGCGAAGCGCAGCTTGCGGAGAATGAATGGCGCAATGTGATCGACGCGCTCGCAGCGCTTGAGGATGCCGCGCTCCGCTCTTTGCGCGCGCAAGCGTTGCGGCATTTGCTGGAGCTTCAAATCGCGCGGAATGATTTGCCCGTGGCCGAGTTGCTTTATGCCCAACTAGAAAAGGAGCACGGCGCGCCCAACGAGACCGCGATTGTGCAAGCGGCTCGCCTCGCGTTGACGCAAGCGCTGCTGCGCCGTGGTCGCGCATTGCTCGCCGCCCGCGACTTTCAACTCGCGCGCGCGGCTTTTGATCACGCGCGGCGTTATGATGCGCGCGAGGTTGAAGCGCATCGCGGTTATATCGAAACGCTGCACGCGCTCGATCAAATCGAGCAGGCGATTGCCGAATATACGCAGCGCTCCGCGCAAAGTCCGCGCGATGAAATTGCGCTCTACGCGCTGGGCCTGGCTTATTCCTACCAGGGCGCGCGCGAAGCGAAAACGTTGCGCCGCTCTTCGGCTGTGATCGAAGCCGCGCTCGCGTTGAATTACCGTCTCGTGCCGGCGTATCTCACACTCGGTTTTAATTATGAGGCCATTGAAAAGTTGGAGCTCGAAGCGCGCAACCGGAAGCAAGGCTTTTTTGAAAAGATCGCGTTCGCGTTGCCCGGCTTTCTTGATAATCTCCGCCGCACGCTTACGTTTCGTCCGCCCAAAGCCGCGGCGCGTTGGTATGAACGCGCGCTCGAAGCATTGACCATGGCGATTGCATTGAATGATGAAGCCGCGCATCCGCAACGCGAGGCCCAGCTTGCGCTCAATCTCGCGAACATCTATTACAACCTCGGCGACTTCGCGGTGCAAAACGCGTATCGGTATTATCAAATCAAGCAGCGCTATGACAGCACGTTCGTTTCTTCGCAACAGGCCGCGGTCGTGCTCGAGCACATGGGCGAAACCGGGTGGGCGAGCGGCAAATATCAAGAAGCCGCGCCGCGGTTGCGCGAAGCCGTGAAGGAGTATCACCTCTTGCGCGACGTGGAGGGCGAGTTGCGCAGCCTCTTGCGCCTCGCGTTGCTTTATCAAACGAGCGGCGATTACAACACTTCGAACGATTACTTTCGCGAGTTCATCACCGCGAGCCGGCGCGAGAATCGCGAGGCCAACGTGGCGCAAGTGTGGCGCACCATCGCGCGCAATCATCAATTGCTCGCGGAGAATGACGACGCGATCACGCGCAGCCTGCGTTCGCTCCATCTGCTCGAAACCGGCTCGCGCGATGATTTTCCCCAACCCCAAAAAAATAAACTCACGATCAAGCTGCTCGGCCTTCCCATTTTTTGGCGCACGATCGCGCCCACCGGCGAAGAAGCGAGCGCGGAGCGTTTGACTTTCGAACAAGAGCGCGAGCTGGTGTTCAGCATCATCGAAGAGAGTCACGCAACGCGCAAAGATTTTGACGAAGCGCTGATTGAATTAGAAAAGAAACTCGCGAGCTTTCGCAAACGCCAAGACCGCAAGGGCGAAGCGCTCGCGCTCAACAACCTCGGCACGCTGCGGTATAACTTGCATGACTTCACGCAGGCGCACGCGCATTATCTCCGCTCGTTTAAAATCTGCGCGCAGAATAATTTCGCCGGCGGCGCGATCATCAATCTTCTCAACCTCGGCAATCTCGCGTTGTTGCGCGCGCGCGCGGGCGATGAAAGTATTCTCTCGACTCTCGCCACTATCGATTCACTCGTCATTCTCGCGCAGCCGTTGCTCGAACAAGCGACCGCGCGGCAGCAACTCGCGGTGTTCACGCTGCGCGGCAATCTGGCTTATGAAAATGCGGTGCGCTTATGGCCTGAAGCCGAGGGCAAAAACGGCAACGCACAACCTGAAGCGCCAGCCGCGACTGATTTGCAAAACGAATTGCAACGCTCGTTGCAAGCGATGCAATACTTCGCGCACGCGCGTTGGGCCTATGAACAAGCATTGGCGCGCGCGCAGCGTTTGCCGCGCGAGGAAATCATCGTGCGCCGCAACCTTGCGAGCCTGCTCATGCTCGCGCAGGATTTTGCTCCGGCCTGGGCGCATTTGCGTTTCGCGCACGAGCGCAGCGTGGAAAATAATTTCACGCAGCTCACGTGGCGCATTGAACACGCGCTCGGCGCGCTCACGCAAGTTGCGCCGGAGCACAGTTTCTCGGCCAACACTGCGCTCGATTGGTATCGCCACGCGCTCGGCTTGCTCGAAGCCTTGCCCGAAGAGCCGGAAGGCGTTGAGCAACGCTTGGGCGAAAGTGAAGAGCAAGCGGCCTTGTATGAAAACGTCATTACGCTGCTCGCCGCGTTGGGAGATACGGCAAAGCAATTTCAACGCGAAGCCTTGGGGTGGGCCGAACGCAAACAAGCGCGGCATTTCATCAACCTCATCGCGGGCCGTTATGTTTTGCCGCGCGACGAAACCCATCGTGTGCTTTGGGGCGGCGGCGGCGGCTTGGCTTCCGACGAGCTTAGGCAATTGAGCCGGTTGCAAGGCGAGTATATTAAGCTGCAAGCTGAGGAGCCGCAGCGTCCGAAAGAGCTGGCGCGCGTGCGCGAAGACCTGGAAGCAACGGAACGCAGATATCAAGCGATTGTGCAGGAAGCGCTCGCGGAAGATCCCGAGCTAGCGAGCTTCTTCAGCGTGCAAGGCCTCGATCTTCAAAGCGTGCGCGACTCGCTTGCCGCGGGCGCCGCGGTGCTCAAATACTTTGTGGCGGAAAAAGAAATTTTGATTTGGCTGCTCACGCGCGAACGCTTTGAGCAAATGCGCGTGCCTTATGAACGCGCGCAATTGCGGCGAGAGATTGCGACATTGCGCGAAGCGTGGCGTGCGAACAACTCTACTCAACGCTCTCGCGCGCAAGCTTTGTCAACGCTGTTGCTCGCGCCGTTGCAGCGTTTAGAAAATTGCTCGCAGCTCATTCTCGTGCCGGACGATGCTCTGCATTATTTGCCCTTTGCCGCGTTGTCTTATGAAGGCGAAACGCTCGCGCAAAGCTACACTCTCACGCGCGTCGCGAGTTTGCAGGCTTTGCAATTTGCCGCGCGGCATAAAAATTTAAACGCCGAGCAGTTGCTGCTCGTGCAGGACGCCGGAGCACCTGCGCCGCGGTTTCTCGCCTCGCTTTCAAATTTAAAAACGCAAACGCTCGCGGGCGTGGATTGGCGCGGCGAAAATGGGCTGCATCCGCAAGTGCAGAGCGCGGGTCTGCTGCACGTGCAATCGCGCCTCGCGCTGCAACCCGAGCGTCCGCTTGATTCCGGTTTTGTGCTGCGCTTTATGAAAAGCGAAAGCCTCATGACTGCGCGTTTGCCGCTGTATCGTTTGTTTGAAAATGAATTGCGCGCAAGCGTGCTCGTCTTAGAAAACGCCGCGCTGCCCTATCGCGCCGGCCAAACCGGCGAAGAGTTGATTGCGTTGCAGCGCAGCTTGTTTTATAGCGGCGTGCCTTCACTCGTCATGAGCCAATGGGAAGTCGCGCCGGAAGTGCGGCAAACTTTTTATGCGCAGCTTTATGCGGGTTTGGC
>CAYNDW010000239.1:0-3107 GCA_964395375.1 uncultured Cytophagia bacterium | reverse complement strand
ACTCGCCACGGCGATGCGCGAGGCGCAGCTTGCCGCGCGCGCGCGCCATCCCAACACGAATGATTGGGCCGCGTTCGAGTTGATCGGCTATGCCGGCATGAACGAAGAAGAGAAGAGTGTCTTTGCGCAGCGTTATTTTCTTGAGAGTATCGCGAAAGGAAACAATGCGCAAGACCTCCGCGAGTTTGGCAAAGCGGTGCAGCATTATCGCGCCGCGTTGAGCATGGCCAAGCAGCTCGGCGATAATTCATCGATCCAAAAGCTCTACTTGTTGATTCAATCCGCTGCGACTTCGAGCAATGATTTCGCCACGGCCTGTGAAATTGAAACGCTATTGCTCGCGGAGGCGCAAGCGGCAGATGATTTCAAGCGTATGGCACAGAGCTATCAAAAACTTTCCATTTGGCGCTTGCGGCTGCGTGATTATCGCGCCGCGGAAGAAGCCGAGCGCCAACATCTCGCATTGGCGGAGAAAAGCAACAACGCGCTCGCGATCAGCGGCTCGCACTTCCGGCTCGCGCAAATTTTTCAGGCGGCAAATGATCATGAGCAAGCGCGCGCTGCCGCGCTGCAAGCGGCGCAAATTTTAGCCGCGCAGAATCAAACCTTGCCGCGCTTGCAAGTCGAAACGTTCGTCGGCAAGCTCGCGCTCGAAGCCGATGACGCGCCGCAAGCATGGGCTGACCTCGAAGCCGCGCTCGCAGCGTTTCAAAGCGCACGCGGCGCGAATGCTTTGAGCGTGGCAGAGCAGCGCGCGCTGGCCACGGCGAAACAACTTCTCGGCAGAGCCTATAGCAATCTCACCGCGTATCGCCAAGCGCTCGCGCTGCATCGCGAAGTACTGGAAATTTTTTCGGCGTTGCGAGACACGGCGAATATCGCGCGCGGCGAGCAATACTTGGCGGAGACGTATTGGCTCAACGCGGAGTTTCAATCGGCGTTGCAGCATCAACAGCGCGCGCTGCAGTGGATTGCGCCGCTGCCCGACAAGCCGTTGCATATTCGCGCGCAAACTTCTTTGGGTTTGATCAAACTCAGCCTCGGCGATTTGGAGGCGGCGCTCGATGCGCAAAAGCGCGCGCTGCAGATTGCGCTGGAGTGGGAAGAAGAGCGCGAGACCGAAGCGCAACGCGAGCAAGCCACGGTGCAAAAAAATTTGGGCGTGACTTATCTGCAACTCAAGCAGCAAGCGCAGGCGCTCGCGAGCTTTCAAGCCGCGGCCAAGTTGGATGCGACGCTCAAGGCGGAGCGCGGTCTGCTTTATGATCATCTCAATCTCGGCAACGTGTTCGCGTTGCGCAATCAACCCGACTCCGCGCTGTTTCATCTCGCGCGCGCGGAAACGCTCGGCGTGCGTTTGCAAGATCAACGCGCGTTGGCAAAAGCGTTTTTCTTTAAAGGTCAAACGCTTTTGCAAATGAACCAGCGCCCACGAGCTCAAGCCGCTTTTGCGCAAGCATTAGAGCGCGCCGAGCAATTTCGCGTGGAAGAGTTGGCGTGGCGCTGCTTGTGGCAAATGGGCGCATTGGCAAAGCAAGCGGGCGAGCTTGAACGCGCGTGGGATTTTTATCAACGCGCACTTGCGGGGCTCGAAAGCCTGAGCGCGAAAATTAAAATTGCGGAGTATCGCAGCGGCTTCATCGACGACAAAGCGGAGTTGTATGAAGAGGCGGTGCTGCTGCTTTTGCAAATGAAGCGCGAGCCGGAAGCGTTTATGATTGCCGAACGCGCCAAGTCGCGCAGCTTTGCCGACATGCTCGGCAACAGCGGCGTGGATTGGCAAGCCGCGCAGAGCGCGGATCGCGGCCTGCTCGAACGCCGCGAACGTTTGTTGGAAGCAATCAATTTCACGCAAGGCAAGCTTGCGGCAGTGCAAACCCAAACGCGCGGCATTGCGAGCGCGCAAGCTGAGAACGATACGCTTGCGGCTTTGCAAAAAGCTTATAGCGCGTTGCTTGTTGAAATGAAAACCGCGAACCCTGAATTGACGGATGCGGTGAGCGTCGAGCCGTTGCCGCTTTCTGAAGTGCAAGCCATGCTCGCGGACAGTGTGGCGCTCGTCGAATACTTCTTCGCGAAAGATCGTTTGGTGTGTTATGTGATCGACCGCTTGCAAGCGCGCAGCGTGAGCACGCCGTTTGATCGTGGCCGTCTCGGCGAGAGCATTGCGCAATTTCGCCGCGCGATAGAGAAACGCGCTTCCACGGAAATTTTTTCGCGCGCGTTATATGACGTGCTCATCAAACCCGTTGAGCCTTGGCTCGTGAATGCGAAGCAGTTGGTTATTGTGCCGCACGGCGCGCTGCATTATGTGCCCTTCCCTGCGTTGCAGCGTGCGGATAGCACGTATCTCATCGATCAGCACGCGCTCGCTCTCGCGCCGAGCGCGACGGTGTTGGGATTTTGTTATCGCAAAGCCGAGTCATTATCGAGCGCGAACGCGAGCAATCCGCGCGTGCTCGCGCTCGGCAATCCCGACGTGGGCAATGCGCGTTTGGATTTGCCGTTCGCCGAGAAAGAGATCAAAAGCTTGGAGCAAACTTTTGCGCAGACGAAAAGCTTCACGCGCAAACAAGCCACACGCAGCGCGTTGCTCCAGTCGAAAGATGAAGCCGAGCTTTTGCACTTCTCGTGTCATGGCGTTTATGACGCGACGAATCCGTTGTTCTCCGCGCTTTTGCTCGCGCCGGAGAATGAAGAGAGCAATGGCCGACTCGCCGCGCACGAAATTTTAGGATTGAAGTTGAGCGCGCAACTCGTGATGCTTTCAGCCTGTGAAACCGGGCTCGCGCGCGTGACGGGCGGGGATGAAGTCATTGGCCTCGCGCGCAGCTTCATCTTCGCCGGCGCCCCCTCGCTGATTGCGAGCTTGTGGACGGTTGATGATCTCGCTACGGCGATCACAGTGAAGCGCTTTTATCGCTTTCTCAAATCAGGCCATTCCAAAGCTGAGACCCTGCGTGCAGCGCAACGTTTCGTGCGCGATCATCACAATCGGCATCCGGCGTATTGGGCGAGTTTGGGTTTGACGGGAGACTGGAGGTGAGGCAAGGAGCCAAGTAAGAATAAGGAGACAATGAGCCAAATTGAAAGCTGCCTGCGTTTCG
>CAYNDW010000238.1:0-8596 GCA_964395375.1 uncultured Cytophagia bacterium | reverse complement strand
TGATGGATTGATGGATTGATGGATTGATGGATTGATGGATTGATGGAGTGATGGATTGATGAGTCAATGGGGCGATGCTCCTCTTTAAAATGTCATTCTGGAAGAAACTTTCCTAGTGCTCGGTAGGCAGTCTGTTTTGAGAGATGTGTCAAGTGCGAGGGAAGATTCTTCCAGAATGACAATACGAGCGGGCGTGCAATATGGCGCGGCAGCATTGCAATCGCAATGCTCCACCACTCCAACAATCCAATACTCCATCACTCCAATAATCCACCCATCCAAAACTCCATCAATCCAAAATTGTAGAGTTGAAGTTTAAATCAAGGAGTGATTTAAAATGATTTCCCGTCTCAGGACGTCCCCGCTATTTGACCGCGAGCACCTCAAGCTTAATTTACTGCACGCGTTTTTCATTTGCCTCGGCGCGTTGATACTCGTGAGCCTCGGTTGTAACTCCGCGAGCATGCCCACTGCGCCGCCTTCCGCAAACACTCCGGCATTGACCACGCAAGACGTGCAAACGCTCATGGCGCAAGCCGTGGAACAAGCCGTGCGTTTGAATGAGAGAATCAACGTCGCGGTCGTTGATCGCGAAGGCAACGTGCTCGGCGTGTATAACATGAACAACGCGCAAGTCATCATTCCCGCCTCGCAAGCGTTGTTCGGCGAGATCGCGAAAGCGCGCACCGCGGCTTATACCAGCAGCAATCAACAAGCTTTCACGACGCTCACCGGCTGCTTCATCACGCGCAGCCATTTTCCTCCCGGACAAAACAACACGCCTGCGGGTCCGTTGTTCGGCGTGCCCTTTTCGAATCGCAGCGATAGTGACATTCAACCGAACGGCGGACCGCGTCCTCCTTTAGGTCCGCCGCAACCGCCCGCGCCCGGCCAGCCCGGTTTGACCAACATTCCCGGCGGCGTGCCGATTTACAAAAACGGTTTGCTCGCCGGTGGATTGGGCCTCAGCGGCGGCTCGGATACTTTTCTGCAACTCAATACGATTAATGACGCCTGCATCGGCGTCACGCGCGATGAAACGATCGCGCTCGGCGCAATGGGCAATTATGCTGCGCCCGCGAATCTGCGCGGCGACAATGTTTTTCTCGACGGCATTCAGTTGCTGTATTCCAATCAACCCGCGCCCTCCGCAAATTTTACTTTCACATTTGATAGCCTCACGGCGCGCGGCAGTATCAATGCGAATTTTCCGTTGCGCGCCACGCCGCCGGCAAATTTTCCGCAGCAAGGTTACGTGACCTTCGTCGACGGCTCGCGCGATTATAGCCCGCGCACTGGTCAAGTATTGAGCGCGACGGACGTGCAGCAGATCATCACCAACGCCGCCAATCGCGCGAGCAACACGCGCGCAGCGATTCGCCGTCCTATTGGCAGCGCCGCGCAAGTGTTCATTTGCGTGGCCGATCTCGACGGCACCATTCTCGGCCTCTGGCGCACGCCGGATGCGCCTTCGTTTAGCTATGACGTTTCCGCGCAAAAGGCGCGCACGGTTGTTGCGTTTAGCAATCCGAATGACGGCATGGGCATTATTCTGCGCACGGTTTTAAATGTGACCACCGGCGCGCAACTCGCCGCCTCCACGCGCGCGATTGGATTTTTGGGCCAACGTTTCTTCCCGCCCGGCATCGATCAAGGCACCGGCCCGCGCACGCAGCCGCCGGAGATGGGGCCGCTTTATACATATGTTGACGGCCAATTCGATTTTCAATACATGCGCTTACTGCCCACGCGGCCGCCGTTTCAAAACGGCATTCAGATTTTCGCGGGCGGCATTCCGCTGTATAAAAACGGTGTGCTCGCGGGCGGCATCGGCGTGAGCGGCGACGGCGTGGATCAAGATGATTATATCGCCGCGGGCGGCACACTCGGTTTCGAAGCGCCGGCCGCGATGCGCACCGATCAATACCGTTACAACAACACCGTGCTGCCGTATGTGAAATTTCCGCGGCAACCGAATTTGAAGTGAGCCTCGTTCGTAGTAGCGCCTTCAGGCGCAATTGCATCTGAATCAAAAGAAAATCTAACCACGGATTACACTGATGATCACGGATTGCGGCATTAAAAAATCCGTTAAAGCCGTGCGCTCCGTGGTTCACTTGTTTGCTTTGTTCGCAATGAAAAACCTAAACAAAACTCCTCGCCGCATCCTTTTGCACACGTGCATCCTCTTGTTGTCGTTCTGCTCGCTTGTGTGGAGTCAATCCGCGAACGACTCTTCCGCGGTAAAGAAGAGTAAACCGGCTTTAAATAAAACTACAAACCAGAAACGCAGCGCTCGCACACCGGCAAAGAACGCCAAGCCGCGCTCAAAGCCGCGCAAAGAGGTTGCGAAAGAGAGCAAGCGCAACCTCGAAGCAGAAGAGAATGAAGAAACGGAAGAGGCTTCAGAGCCGAAGCAAACCGCTGCAACCGAGAGCACGCCGCACTTCGTGCCTATCACCGACCGCTGGCGCGACATCACGCCGCCGCCGTATGAGCTGAATGTGAAGGGCAAGTGGTACGATCCCTACAATCAAAATTTGCTCAAAGGCGATTACCCCATTCTCGGGCGCAACACGTTTCTCTTATTCACCGCGAGCACGGATAACTTGTTCGAAGCCGCGAATTTGCCCACGCCGAGCGGGGTGAGCACCGCGGTGCCGCAGAGTCAAAATTTTTTCGGCACCGGCGACCGCCTCGTGTTGATCGAAAATCTCCGCATGACGTTCGAGCTGTATCACGGCAGCGCCGCGTATCGCCCGCGCGATTGGGAGTTTCGCGTCACGCCGGTGTTCAACGTCAACTTTCTCGATTTGCGCGAGCGCAACAATCTCAACATTAGCGCGCGCCGCACCACGAATCGCACGGACCGCCAATTCGCGCTGCAAGAGCTTTCGCTCGAAAAGAAGCTTTTCGATCTCAGCGACTATTATGACTTCGTCTCGCTGCGCGCGGGCATCATGCGTTTCGGCAGCGATTTTCGCGGCTTCATTTTTAACGAGAACAATCTCGGCGTGCGGCTCTTCGGCAATCTCGCTTCGAACCGGTATCAATTCAACGCCGCGTATTTCGGCTTGTTGGAAAAAGACACGAACAGCGAGTTGAACACACTCTTTCAAGATCGCAACCAAGAAGTGTACGTCGTCAATTTGTATCGCCAGGATTTGTTCACGCTCGGCTACACCGGGCAACTGAGTTTTCATTACAACAAAGACCGCGCGAGCATTTATTATGACACGAACGATTTTCCCGTGCGTCCCGCTCTCATCGGTGCCAATCGCCCGCACGAAGTGAATGCCTATTATCTCGGCTGGACCGGCGATGGACACTTCGGCCGTTTGAATATCAATCACGCGCTCTATCAAGTGCTTGGCCGCGACGGCTTTAATCCGATTGCGAATCGCGCGACGACGATCAACGCGCAAATGGCCGCGCTGGAGCTGTCGGTTGATGTGGATTGGAAGCGTTATAAAATTTCGGCGTTTTATGCCTCGGGCGATCCCAAGCCCATGGACGGCGCGGCCAACGGCTTTGATACGATTGTCGATCAACCGCTCTTTGCCGGCGGGCCGTTTAGTTATTGGAATTTTCAAGGCATCAATTTGCTCGGCGTGCGCTTGGTGAATCGTCAAAGCCTTGTGCCGAGTTTGCGTCCGAGCAAAACGGAAGGACAGGCAAACTTCGTGAATCCCGGCGTGTTGATCTTCAACGCGGCGTTCGACGCAGAGTGGACGCCGAAACTGAAATCCGTTTTGAATGCGAACTATCTGCGCTTCATGAATACCGCCACGTTGCAGCAATTCCTCAATCAACCGAATATTCGCAACGACCTCGGCCTCGACTACGGCCTCGGGCTGATCTATCGCCCCTTCTTGAACAACCAAGCGATCATCACTTTGTCCGCGACGGCATTGACGCCGCTGGGAGGGTTTCAAGATATTTTTCAATCGCAGCGAACGTTGTATTCGGTGTTTGCCTCGGTGGTGTTGACGTATTGAGGAGCAGGTGCGTTACTCCCTGAGTTTTGCATGGTGGTCGCCCACTTGGTCGACATCAGCATTACGTTACTCCAACAACTCCGTTAGGAGTGCAATGTTTATAGAAAGTGAGGCACATGGATGCCTTCAAACTCCGTAGGAGTGGCATGTAGATTTTGTTGAATTGACACCGCTTCCATGATGAAATAAAACATATCACTCCTAGCGGAGTTTGGGAAGAACTGATGCGATACTTTACTAGAAACATTTCACTCCTTCGGAGTTGCAAAACAACTTCTCGTGCAAAACGCAGGTGCTCAAGCGGTCAGAGTGCCATCACGAATCTAGAAAGGAAATAGCAATGAACCAATCGGGAATTATTTCTGAAATCGAGGTTGTGAAGGCGACAATAAGTTTTTTGATTAGTCGCGGAGTGATGCCTTATCAATTCTCATTAGCACGTGGGCAGGGGAATGATAGCGCAGTTTTACAAAAAAAACTTACGGACGCATTAAAGCAAACGGCGATTCAACTCCAATTCTATGCCACCGGCCCAGATGTTTGTGGAATCTCTGAGGCAGAATTTTGGCAAATTGAATGCAAAAGCTCGCGTTCGGGTAAATCACAAACTCAACGCAGTAACTTTGATCGTGCATTGGCTAGTGCCGTTTCGTATTACGAGGATGCTGTACCTCAGCTACCAGAGCAATTCAAAGATGCACAACCATATTTAGGATTAGCACTTCCCTCAACGAGAGATTATCTGCGCGAACTCAATAAGCGCGTACGAAAACCCTTAAGAGAGAAACTTAACCTGTGGATTCTTTTATACGAATTAGAATCGAAGGCAATTCGGGCAATCTCCCCTACTGATGAGTATTGAATTGCAGTATTGGTCGTAAAGAAAATGTCGTTATTTAACATAGACAGAAAAATCAATGATAAGAGTTAACTATCGCCTAAAAACATTTTTGCCGCTTCTCCTTTTGTTTGCCGCGCCAGCCTTCGCGCAATCCGATTTGCTCCGCCAATCGCAAGGTGAAGCTGATCGCAAGAGCAAAGGCTGCGTGAAGTGCCATGCCGGTGTGGAGAGCATGCACCAATCTCCGGCCGTAAAACTCGGCTGCGTGGATTGCCATCTCGGCGATCCCGAGGGCACGACGCGCGAAGAGGCGCACATCAAACCGAAATATCCCGAACGCTGGCCGACCTCCGCGAATCCCGAGCGCACGTATACTTTGCTCAATGAAGAGAATCCGGATTTCATTCAGTTCGTGAACCCCGGCGATTTGCGCGTGGCGCAGCAAGCGTGCGGCTCGTGTCATGCCGAAGAAGTTTTGCGCGTGCAGAAGAGCATGATGACCACGACCGCGCTCTTGTGGGGCGGGGCTTCATACAACAACGGCATTCTCTCCACGAAAAATTATATTCTCGGTGAAAGCTATAGCCGCGAGGGCACGCCGCAGATGATCAACACCGTGCCGCCGCCGACCGCGGAGGAGATGTTGAAGAAGGGTGTGCTGAAATTTCTCGCGCCGCTGCCGCGTTGGGAGATCATGCAGCCCGGCGATAATTTTCGCAGCTTCGAGCGCGGCGGCAGAGTGCAACGCATCAATCCTTCGGATATCGGCATTCCGAGTTTTCTCGAAGAGCCGGGCCGCCCAGATAACAAGCTCAGTGATCGCGGGCTCGGCACGCAATTGCTCATCAGCTCGCCGGTGTTGAATCTGCAAAAGACGCGGCTGAACGATCCGCATCTTTCTTTCTTGGGAACGAATGATCACGCGGGCGATTATCGTTCGAGTGGCTGCACCGCATGTCACGTCGTGTATGCGAACGACCGCTCGATCACGCACGCGGGGCCGTATGCGAAGTTCGGCAATCGCGGTTATAGCTACACCGCCGACGAAAAAATTTCGCAGCGCGAATCCGGCCATCCGATTAAGCATCAATTCACGCGCGTGATTCCCACGAGCCAGTGCATGTCGTGTCACATGCACCAGCCCAACGGCTTCATCAATACGTATCTCGGTTTTCAAATGTGGGATTATGAAACCGACGGCAAGTTTCTTTATCCCCCCAAAGAGAAAAAACTTTCGGCGCAAGAAAAGCTCGCGCGGTTGGATGCGAATCCCGAGGAGGCGGTGTTGCGCGGCAATTGGGGCGATCCGGATTTTATGCGCACGGTGACGAAGCTCAATCCGAAATTGAAGAACACGCAGTTCGCGGATTATCACGGTCACGGCTGGATTTTCCGCGCGGTGTTTAACAAAGATCGCAAAGGCAATTTGTTGGATAAAGACGGCAAGATCATTCCGCCGGAGTCGAAGCATAAGTTTCACGGCGTCGTGCCGATCGAAGGTCAAGAGGAAGTCTGCAACGAGCAGTGCCGCACGGCGCAGAAGGCGGTACACTTGAAAGACATTCACGCCGAGAAAGGCATGCACTGCATCGATTGCCACACCGAGCAGGACAATCACGGCAACGGCAAGCTCTACGGCGAGTTTCATAACGCCATCGAAGTGCGCTGCCAAGACTGCCACGGCTCCGTGATGCGGCGCGCGACGCTGCTCACTTCCGGCAATGCCGCGCCCGAAGGCGGCACCGCGTTGCTCGAAACTTTCACGCCGTTCAATGAGAAGAGATTTGTGAAGCGCGGGGAAAGAATTTTTCAGCGCTCGATGATGTATGATTCATTGATGTGGGAGATTCCGCAGGTTGTTGACGTTGTCAATCCCAATTCACCGAAGTACAACGCGAAGGCGCGCGCGGCCAAGCTGGTGGCGAAAGGCGGCGTCGAGTGGGTGAGTCCGATGAGCACGAGCATGCTCGCGCATTCGGAAGAGAAGATGGATTGCTACACGTGCCACACTTCCTGGGTGACGAACTGCTTCGGCTGCCATCTGCCGCAACAGGCGAATTGGAAGAAAGATATGAATCACTATGAGGGCGAGACCTCGCGCAATTGGACCACATACAATCCGCAAGTTTTGCGCGACGACGGTTTCATGCTCGGCATCAGCGGCTCCACGAAGGGCAACAAGATTTTGCCGGTGCGTTCTTCGAGTGCAGTGATGCTCAGCTCGCGCAACGCCAATCGCGAGCAGATTTATAATCAGCAAGCGCCGGTTTCCGCGCCGGGCTTCAGCAGCCAAGCGTTCAACACGCATGCGCCGCACACGGTGCGCGCGAAAGAAACGAAGACGTGCAACGATTGCCACATTTCCGAACGCAACGACAACAATGCGTGGATGGCGCAAGTGCTGTTGCAAGGCACGAACTTCGTGAACTTCATGGGCAAGTATGTTTATGTCGCGAACGGCAAAGACGGTTTCGAAGCCGTGCAGGTGAGCGAAGGCGAGGAGCCGCAAGCCGTGATCGGGAGTTATTTGCACAAGCTCGCTTTTCCGGAAAAACATAAGAAGCACTTGCAGAATCGCAAGCGGCTCGAAACTTCGCACCATCACGACGGCACGGAAATTTTGAGCGTGCAACAACGCGGCGAATATCTTTATGTCGCGAATGGCAGCGACGGCTTTCGCGTGTATGACATTGCGAACGTGGATAACAAAGGTTTCTCCGAGCGCATCGTGTCCGCGCCGGTTTCGCCGTTCGGACAAGATACGCAGGTGAAAACGAAATACGCGACCGCGGTGGCGTTGCCCACGAACATGCCGATTGATACGAATCGCGAGTACCGCCCCGAGAATCAAGAGCAGGGGCCGCTGCATCCTTCGTATGCCTATGCTTATATCACGGACAAGTTCGAAGGCCTTGTGCTTGTCGACGTGATGACGCTCGTGGATAACAATCCGCGCAATAATTATCTCGAACGCGCGCTCACGTTCAATCCCAACGGCGCGTTGAACGGCGCGATGAGTTTGGCGCTTGCGGGCAATTATGTTTATATCGGCTGCGACGCGGGTTTGGTAGTGGTGAAGATCAGCGATCCGCTCAAACCCAAAATCGTGGCGCGCATCGATGCGACGACGCTCAAGAAGCCTAAGTCTATCGCGATTCAATTTCGCTATGCGTTCGTGTGCGATGCCGAGGGCGTGAAAGTGCTCGACGTTACTAATCCCGAAAAGCCTGCGCTGGTGAAGAACAGTTTTGTGCCGTTGAAAGAAGCGCATGATATTTACGTGGCGCGCACGTATGCGTATGTCGCCGCGGGCAAGCAGGGCTTGGTGATTGTTGATGTGGAGCGGCCCGAGGCGATTAAGATCGATCAAGTTTATACTGCGGGCAACAACATCAACGACGCGCGCGGCGTGAAGGTCGGCGCGAGTTACGCGAGCATCTATGCGTATGTCGCGGACGGCCGCAACGGCTTGCGCGTGATTCAGCTTGCTTCGCCCGCGGGAGATAATCCGCAATATCTCGGCTTCAGTCCGCGCCCCACGCCTAAGTTGATTGCGACGCGCCACACACACGGCGTTGCGCTCGCGGTTTCCAAGGGCATGGATCGCGACCGCGCGGTGGATGAAAGCGGCAATCAAGTGAGCGTGTTCGGGAGATTAGGCTCGCGGCCTTTTACGCTGGAAGAACAACAGCGCCTGTATTTGCGCGAGGGCAAAGTGTGGAAGATTTCGGAGGAGGGGAAGGTGGAGGTGACGGAG
>CAYNDW010000237.1:0-8614 GCA_964395375.1 uncultured Cytophagia bacterium | reverse complement strand
GCCGCTTTACGACGCGACTAAAGGCAGAAAGAAAACTCACCGCGGGTAATTGGGGAATTTTAGGTATGGCATCGAAAGCGCGCCTGCTCATCCGCGTGATATGAACTGCGCACGAGCGGCCCGGATTCGACATGGCGAAAACTGAGCACGGAACCGAAATCTTTATACTCTGCAAACTCCGCGGGAGGAACAAAGCGTTCGACCGGCAAATGCGCGGGCGTGGGTTGCAGATACTGCCCGATGGTCACGATATCCAAACCCACGTTGCTCAAATCGCGCAGCAAATTTTCCACTTCTTCCCTTCTCTCGCCCAAACCCAACATGAAGCCAGATTTCGTGGTCGCGCCATGCAGTTTCGCGCGTTGTAAAAGTTCGAGTGATTGCTCGTAATTTGCTTGTGGCCGCACGCGGCGATACAAACGCGGAACCGTCTCGACATTGTGATTCAAAATCTCCGGCTCCGCTTCGAGCACGGTCATAAGCGCGGCTTCATTGCCTTTGAAATCCGGTATGAGCACTTCGATGCTGCAATCATGCACGCGCTTGCGAATTTCACGAATGCTTGCCGCGAAGATCGCCGCGCCCCCGTCGGGCAGCTCGTCGCGATTGACGGAAGTGAGCACAATGTGGCGCAAATTCAAATGCGCAATCGCTTCCGCGAGTCGGCGCGGCTCGTCCAAATCCAAGCTTGTGGGCTTTCCGGTCTTCACCGCGCAAAAGCCGCAACTGCGCGTGCAAATATCGCCAAGTATCATAAACGTCGCGCTGCGCCGGCTCCAGCAATCGGCGATGTTCGGGCAGCGCGCCTCTTCGCAGACCGTGTGCAAGCGGTGCTGATCAACGAGACGCTTGATCTCGCTATAACCATCGCCGCCGGGCAGTTTGACTTTGAGCCAATCGGGGCGACGAGCGGCGCGCAGCGGTGTTGCGAGAGAAGTTGCTTCTATGATGGGAAGAGAGATTGGCATAGTTTGATGAACGGCTTTATTCACAAATGAAAAGGCGTGCTCAAAGCAAGAGTCATAGCTCGATTAAAAGACAAAATTCTTTCCAATGGATAAAAGCGGCCAACGGAGTATAAACACAAAATCGGCTGGTCGCTTTTATCCGTTGGAATTCCGATTAGGTTAAGTTCGTCTAGCTTATGAGAGATGAACCGCTAACGGAGGCTATTTTTCATCGCAGCTCGTACTCTTTCAACCGCAGCCTTCGGTAATGCAATGGGAACGAAACGACGCGCCGAGTACAAATAATCTTCTCCGCTGTCATCCACTACGCGCAACTCGCCCTCGCCTGCCGCTCCATCATCACGCAAAATTTGATAAAGCTTAAACACCTCAAGCGAAGCCGGATAACCGGAGTTATCAACACAGAAAGCAAACTGCGGAGCGGGATCATCGTTTCGTTCCATGTTTCAATTATCGATCTTCTATCCACGATCATCGATCTTCACTACCCCCGCGGCGGCTCGAACGCTTCGAGATACTCCACCACCCTCTGCAAGAATTGCCCGCCATACGCGCCGTCGATGATGCGATGATCATACGAGAGTGAGAGATAAACGATATCACGAATCGCGATGCCCTCGCCAACCACCACTGGCGTCTTCTTGATCGCACCGATGCCGAGAATGGCGACTTGCGGCTGATTGATCACGGGAATGCCGAAGAGATTGCCGAAGCTGCCCATGTTCGTAATGCTAAATGTGCCACCTTGCACTTCATCGGGCTTGAGCTGCTTGTTGCGCGCGCGATGCGCGATGTCGTTCGTGGCGCGCGCGAGGCCGACCATGTTGAGCGCATCCGCGCTTTTAATTACAGGCACGATCAAACCATTCTCCAGCGCGACGGCGATGCCGAGGTTGATGAATTTCTTGAACACAATGTTGCCGCCGTCGAGGCTCGCGTTGATCATCGGAAAATCTTTGAGCGCGCGCACGGTCGCGTCGATGAAAAACGGTGTATAGGTGAGCTTCGTGCCCTCGCGTTTTTCAAACTCATTCTTCACGCGCTCGCGATATTGCACGATCTTCGTCATGTCGCACGTCGACACCGAATACACATGCGGTGAAGTTTGCTTGCTCATCACCATGTGCTCCGCGATGCGTCGGCGCATGTTGTCCATGGGCACGATCTCGACGCGATCTTGATCATAAACCACGGCAGGAGGCGCGACCATCGACGCAGCGGGCTTGGCGGCAACAGAAGGAGCCGCAGGCATCGCGGGCGCAGCAGGAACTGCGGCGGGCTTGGGTGCGGTACGTTGCTTCAAATAGGCCATGATATCATTCTTTGACACGCGACCGCCCATGCTGGTGCCGGTTATCGCCGCCAATTCTGCGTTCGAAATTTTTTCTTCCTTCGCAATCGCGCGCACGAGCGGCGAATAGAAACGATCGTCGTCTTGCGCGGCTGCTTGCGACATTGCTGCGGGAACCGCAATTAGTGCAGGGGCAGTCGCGGTTGGAGTTGCGGGCTTGGCTCCTTCTTTGGGCGCGGGCGAAGCCGCAACCGGAGCGGGAGCAGCCTTGCCATTTGCCGCGGCCTCCGTATCAATGCGCGCGATGGGCGTGCCGACATTGACGGTCTTGCCCTCTTCCACTAAAATTTCAACCAGCACGCCGGAAACCGGCGCAGGAATTTCGGAATCCACTTTATCCGTGCTGATTTCGAGAATGGTCTCGTCGCGTTCGATTTTGTCGCCGGCTTTCTTGAGCCATTTGAGAATCGTGCCTTCGGCAATGCTCTCGCCCATTTGCGGCATCGCCATATCGATTTTTGCCATGAGGAAATTCCTTTTTCGGTTTTTATCTTGAGAGGTGGCGTTGATTCAAAATTTATTTGACGAAGTAGATGTAGGCGTCGTCGATGCGGGTGTTGCCAAACCATGAGCCTTTCAGTCTTTCCCCGGCGAAGTCCTTGCGATATTTTTTTGCCTCCGCGCGAAGAGCTTTGAGCAATGGTCGTTTCGTTTCGGCAAGGTCAATTTGAAGCAGCTTCAATCCCGCAATCGGGCCGGAGTTTCCGTAATAGATCCCATGAAGCTGGCGGAAAGATTCTATCGCGCCGAGTTTGTTTACCCATGTCGAAGAGATGACAAGCTCCCATCGGTCGATTTCACTGCTCCAAAGCCAAAACGCAACGGCGACTTTGATTCCGCTCTTTTCGAGTCGATTGAGCAACTCATTGCCCCCCTCGATCATCTCCCTCTCTAAAGGTTCTTTTACCAAAATTTCTGTAACCATGAGAAGACTCCATTTTCGCGATCCGTAAGCGCACCGTATAAATTCTGTGCCTGCTCCGGAGTTGTAATTTTGTAGCGTGCTGCTTCCGACCACGCTTGCACACGCCGCCAATAGGCTGCAAAATCTCTATCCACGGAAATCTTTTCCTCTAATTCGTTTTCCAGTTTCGCCGCTCGGACTAGCTTGGCAAGGTCGTGCGTATAGCTTTCGAGCACCTGCGCTTTTTCCGGAAAATCATATTGCCTTGTCTGCTTCGCAATGCAAGCTTTCAAAGCACATTCGACCGCATAGCCCGCCAAATAATAGGCGCCATCGAAATGGCCTTTCTCCAGCAAGACTTCGGCTTCTTTGATACGTATCTTTGCCAAGCGTTGAAAATCAAACCGATTCATCCACCCTCCGACTTTTTGTTACCGCATCTTCCAACTCACCGCCAAGCCATCGCGCACGGGCAGAATCGTTGTCCACAGACTATCAGAACCGAACGCCGCGCGATTGTATTCCACCACGCCGCGCGTGGTCGCGTCGGGATTGGCATTGAGCACGCGGCCGTGAAAGAGCGCGTTGTCGGTGATCAACAAACCGCCCACACGCAACTTCGTCTCGGCAAGCTCCAATGCCGCGGGATAAAATTCTTTATCGACATCGCAGAAGATAAGATCGAACAAGCCCTCGGTCTTCGATAAAATTTTGAGCGCGTCGCCGATTTTAAGTTCCACCTTTGGAAGCAAGCCCGCGACTTTGAGATAATCTTCCGCGAGATCGACATTGTTCTGCGAGGCTTCCGTGCAAGTCACTTTGCCGTGATCTGGCAATGCCATCGCAATCCAAAACGCGGAGTAGCCGAAGCCAGAGCCCATCTCAAACACGCGCCGCGCGTCTGTGATTTTTACATATTGATACAGCACGCGCCCCACTTGCGGCTCGATGATGGGGAAGTCGCGCTCTTTCGCGAAGCGCTCCATTTCAAGCAGTTTGGGATGACGCTCGGGCAAAAGCGAGTCGAGGTAGCGATTGATGTCGGGGTGGATGAGGTCCATATGATCCAAAGCGGAGATAAGGTAATGTCATTGAGCTTTAGCTAAAATTTCTGCCGGGGTTTTGTGCCTAGGCTTGTTCGATCAAAATCTTTATCGAGAAAAACCCCGACCTCTTCAGACTTGGCGCGATTGAGCAGCCGTTCAAGCCAGACATTGGTGTCGATCAAGTACATCAATCTTCTCGCCACTCCAATGCTTTTTTCTGCAACTCGATTGCCGTGTATTGGTCACTCAAATCACCCAAACCGCCGGCCCAATCTTGCCGAAGCTTTTTGGGCGCATTCTTGGTGCGCTTCGTCAATAGAAACTCCGCAAAGTCTCTGACTTCAGATTTGAGCTCGCTCGGCAGCTCCTTAACTAATTCTTCAAGTGGTTTGCTCATGACTAGAACCTCAATTCGATTGTGCGGAGTGAAAAGTCTTTCTGCTTTTGCCAGACAACTGCTTCACTCGATGCTCAGTAGTGTTAAGCGTACATCAATCTGCCTTTGGTTTGCGGAATCGGCCGGCCCAATTCTTTCGCCGTCTCTATCCACTCGCCGATGATCACTTCGACATTCGCCAGCGCGTCGCTGTAAATTTTTCCGTCCGCGCGAAGTCGAGAGGTTCCGACACTACTCTGATGATGGCTTTGCCTCATCTTTTACCAATCCAACTGCACAGTATGCAAAACATCATCTAAATCACTAAGCCATAGAAGTCTATACTCATTGTCAACTTTAATCAGCATAATACCATCTAAGCTGCCTCTATCTTTTAACAACATTAAAATATTTTCTCGGTTATTTAGAAGTATCTCTCGTAATACCTTTTGGCCGCTCAAATCTTTCCATGTG
This sequence comes from uncultured Cytophagia bacterium, assembly GCA_964395375.1. GTDB lineage: Bacteria > Zhuqueibacterota > Zhuqueibacteria > Zhuqueibacterales > Zhuqueibacteraceae > JABWAN01. The sequence goes on along the minus strand of CAYNDW010000237.1, from coordinate 3,495 downwards.
CCTTTTTCAAGAGCTTGCAGCACAAAATTCGCCATTTCCGAGGAAATGGGTTCAAATTTGTTTACGTGTCGCGAAATTATGATTAAAGCCTCGTGTGTTAATAACTCTTGCTGGCCTACAACATGAAACAGGGTAGATTGTTCTAGCTCTCGTTCCGACTTAATGTGATTTATGAACACCTCCACAAAATTCTCACCTTCCATTTCCAAAGGATAAATACAAGCATCTCTCAATTTGTCATATTCTCGATTGAAAGCATTTCGATGGATGGTTTTAAGCAATTTTTCAGGTGAGTCAAGTATTTGATGCTGAGACGAGTCTGCCAGAAAAGTAGAATCAGCCAATGTTAGTCGATCGAAACCATAGGCGTGTACAATTTTCTCCAATTCAGCTATATTGTATTTCGGCCCATCGTCGACTATTCTTTTAAGAGCGAAATCACTTTCGAACTCAGTTAAATACTTTTTCAACGTTCGAATCCTTTGCAGTCCCCGCAGCGCACCACTCTGCTTTGTGGGGTCACTTATATTCTTCTTAAAACCCACTCGATAGCTTGAAAGTAAACTTTCAAGTTTTTCCTTTCTTGTCATCAATTCGAGCAAATTGGGTGCTCCAGCTGCTTTCCAATCTTTAAACATATCATCAAGCCTGAAAGAGCAAGAACCATCACTCCGAAAGTTGACGTATTTTGCCTCACTCTCCGGTGTAAGTTTTTCTCCATTTAAGCCTAGCGTAAACGCCAGGCTATTGGCAGCGTTGTTAGAAAAAGTTTTTTTCCAACCATCAATGCTAACCTTGATTTCATTGATGACATTTGAACGATCAAAAACCGAAGGGTTTATTTCTAACACCAAAGACTCTCTCGTAACATTGAAGCCGGTTTGCGCTTTAACATTGGATATGAATATTCTTATCGGTATTCGCCAAGTATTGTTGGCGATAATTGGAAAGCGATAGAAATTCAAGGACATCGCGGTTTGAGGGGAAATCTCCTCGATGTAGAGAACCGAGGGAGAACCAAAAGCTCCACCGTAAGGTCCACCGTAGCAGTAATCGCCTTCCTGACAAAAATATCCATGAAGATTGTTTTGAGTATCGCTTGGGGAAGCGGGTAAAACGGTGCCATCTCCCAATTGAAAGAAAAAACGCAAGGCAAAACTTCTTGAATTATAATCGGAATTACGCGCAGAAATTGGAATGAGCCAAAATTTCTCGATGGTTGATTCATCAAAAGTGACCTTTTTCTCAAGCACTTGAATTTTCCCCAAGCTCCATTCGATGAATTTATTCTGTTCGCGACTTTCCCCAATCGAAACATAATCAGCGTTCTTCAGCGGAACAGCAGTTATCTCCTGAGATAACTCAAAACTCTTGAGCCGGTACTGTGCCAGATTTATCGTTTTGACAAGTGGCCCAGGGCCAAAAAAACTTCCCTTTCCTAAAAGTTCGACTTTTACTAAAGGAGCTGCTTGAGGCACGTTTACAAAAATATAGAAAGACCATGTAAAAGCCAGCGGAGCCGTTTGAAGCAAGTTTTCAAATTGCTCTGAAAAAATACCTGGAAGCCAAGAAGACTCGTATTTGTTGCCGTGATCATCCCAAAGCCTTATGTAGGCAAAGGGAAAGTTTTCAGAAGAAGCGCGTATTTTGCGACAAACGAACCTGACAAACGCATTGTCTCCTTCTCTGATTACATCGTGAATCGCGATGTTCAAATTACCGACATTGACCCCATTCGGTAGACTCTTTACTACTGGCGCCTGAACAGTCTTCTGCTGGGTAAAGCCTGACGAAAGAGCAATCAAGATAATCCCGAGCAAGAAAGTTAAAAACAGGTTGATTCTTTTCATGACAAACTCCTCAGAGGTCTTTTGGGAGATGATCATGTAGCTTCATCAAGGCATAACGCTTACCATGGGCACAGAGCTAAAATACCACCCCTGCAAGCCAGGTTCAAAACTCTTTTATCGATCCACCTCGCCCAACACAATATCAATGCTCCCGATGATCAAAATCATATCTGCGATCATGCAGCCGCGGCTGATTTCGTCGAGTAGGCTCACGTGGACGAAGCACGAGGAGCGGCAGCGCACACGGTCGGGAATGTCCGTGCCGTTGGAGCGGAGATAGAAACCGATCTCGCCGCGCGGGGCTTCACTGCGCGAGTAGCACTCGGCGCCGGCGGGCGGACGCATGCGGCGCGGGATCGCTTCTTTAACATCGCCTTGCTCCGGACATTGCGCGAGCGCTTGCCGCAAAATTCTGACGGACTGCTCGATCTCTCTGACGCGCACAGAATAGCGATCATACACGGAACCAATCGGGCCAAACAAGCCTTCGCCCACGGGCACGTCGAACTCGAAATGCGGATAGAGCGAATACGGCTCGTCTTTGCGCACGTCCCATTTGATGCCGCTGCCGCGCAGCACCGGGCCGGTCGCGCCGCAATTGATCGCCACTTCCGGCGGCAAGATGCCAACGTCCACGGTGCGCTTCACGAAAATGTGATTGCCGGTGAGCAGGCGATTGAACTCCTTCATGTTGCGTTCGAACTCATCGAGAAACTCACTCGCCTTTTTCAACCAGCCCGAGGGCATGTCGCGGCTGAGGCCGCCGATCCAAATATAATTGTACAACAAACGCGCGCCGGAAATCCATTCGAACAAATCGAGAATGCGCTCGCGATCGCGAAAGGCCCAAAGGAACGGCGTGACTGCGCCGACATCGAGGCCGAACGTGCCAATGGCCATGAGATGGCTCGCGATGCGCATGAACTCGCCGCAGATCACGCGAATGTATTCCACTTTCTTGGGGAGCTCTTTCACGCCGAGAAGTTTTTCCGCGGCGAGACAATAGCCCCAATTCATGCTCATGGCCGCGAGATAATCGAGGCGGTCGGTGTAGGGAATGACTTCGTTCCAGCCGAGGTTCTCGCCGTGCTTTTCGAAGTTGCGATGCAGATAGCCGATGTGCGGCGTGACTTTCTTCACGATCTCGCCGTCGAGCACAAGCTCAAGCCGCAACACACCGTGCGTGGAAGGATGCTGCGGACCCATTTGCACAATCATGTCCTCGCCGGGAAAGTCTTTGCTCTGTCTGGCCTGCGACATGACTTCGTAGTTGTGCTTTTCAACCGCCGCAGAAGGATCAAGATCGACGACCATTTGGCCTTCGTCTTCGAAGTAATAACGCTGACGTTTGAAGATGTTGCCGAGTGTGCCGAACATGCGAGGATTCCTTGGTTAGTGAATCAGTTTAAGAATGTCGTCAACGGATGAGTGTGCCTCTCATGAAGGTGTCATTCAGAAGGAATCCTTTTGAGCGCTGGTGACGCAACCCATTTTGAGGTTCACGCCGAGTGCGAGGGAAGGTTCTTACAGAATGACATTTTGAAGCGAGACGCGCCAAATTGAATTTAACTCTTTTCATGCTTTAATCTTCTTCAAATATCCATCTGGATTGAAGCTCATAAAAAATTTCTCGCGCGTTTTATCA
>CAYNDW010000236.1:0-8664 GCA_964395375.1 uncultured Cytophagia bacterium | reverse complement strand
TCCCGTGGTTCACAAGGCGGGCGAGCCGCAACCCAAAAGCTTTTTGTAAGCGGATTTTTCGAATCTAGCGGATACAACTTTTGCTTTATCTGCTAGATTCGAAAAATCCGCTTACAGAAAAATTTTTGCTTTTAAAGCAAAGATTACACTCTCAACTGACTCATTCGTCGTTCTTAATAAAAAGGAGCCTGTTGTTATGGATCAAAAACAACGCGTCATCTTCGTCTGCACGCACAACTCCGCGCGCAGCCAAATGGCGGAAGGCTTGTTGCGCCATCTCGCGGGCGCGCGCTTCGAAACCTTCAGCGCGGGCACGGTGGCCACGCGCGTGCATCCGCTCGCGATCAAAGCCATGGCCGAGCACGGCATCGACCTCTCGCAACATACCTCCGAGCACATCGACAAATATATGCCCATGAAGTTTGAGTATGTGATCACGGTGTGCGATAACGTCAAAGAGGCTTGCCCCTATTTTCCCACGAGCGGCGTGCAATGGCATTGGAGCTTTGAGGATCCCTCGGCAGCAACGGGGACGGATGAAGAACGCCTGCAAAAATTTCGCGAGGTGCGCGAGCAGATTGAGCAGAGATTGAGGGCGGCGTTTCTTTGACCTCAAGCAGAATGTCATTCAGAAAGAATCTTTTTGAGCACTGAAAGCGTGTCGTTTCAGACTTTATACCACCTGAATTTTGCACTGGTGCAATCGCCAACCTCCGCCTGAAGCTATAAGCATCAAGCTAAAAGGTGAAAGCGATCTAAAGATCGCTTTCACCCATTGGGTGGCAGCCCCGCTTGCGGGGCTTGCATCTCCTAGTCTGATGCTTCAGCATCAGGCGGTGGCAGGCATTTGCACCAGTGCAAAATTCAGGTAGTAACTCTGCGTCTTTGCGAGCGCTTTTGTCTTTGGTTGTGGCTTGTCCACGTTGTGGAATGCCGATTAAATTACTTACTCCTTTGATCTCTCCTGCCCGAGCGCTTTGATCGGGCATCCATACGGCGAAAGAGGGATGCCCGCTTAAAGACTGCGGGATGACATCGCGGCGCCCCTAAAAATCAGAGCAGAGCAGTTTTTTTTGCATTCGTGTTCAGGTTTCATCGGCTGCGCCGTGCATGCCATACTTGTCGAGCTTATAGAGAAACGTTGTGGTTTTAATGCCCAAGATGCGCGCGGCTTCGGCTTTCACACCATGCGCTTTCGTCAGCGCGCGTTCGATGAGGGCGCGCTCCACTTCTTCCAAAGTTTGATTGAGGTCGAGGTTATCATCCGGCAACGAGAAAACCGCGGAGCGATCTTTCACCAACGGCGGAAGATCCGTGACTTTGATCACGCCCTCGTCGCACAGCACCGCAGCGCGTTCGATAAGATTTTCCAACTCGCGCACGTTGCCGGGCCAATGATAATTCAAGAACAATTCTTCGGACGCGGCCTCCATGCGCAGGTTCGGCTTGCCGACCTCTTTTTCCATCTTCGCAAGAAAATGCCGCATGAGCTGAGCAATGTCGCCAGCGCGCTGGCGCAACGGCGGCAGATTGATCGGCACGATGTGCAGGCGATAATATAAATCTTCGCGAAAGCGACCGGCCTCGACTTCGGCTTTGAGATCGCGATGCGTGGCGGCAACGATGCGCGCATCAACGCGCACGGTCTCTTCGCCGCCCACGCGCTCGAATTCTTTTTCTTGCAGCACGCGCAGCAGCTTCACTTGCATCGCGGCAGAGATGTCGCCGATCTCATCCAAAAAAATCGTTCCGCCTTCGGCCAATTCAAAACGGCCGTGGCGTTGTTTAATCGCGCCGGTGAATGCGCCTTTCTCATGCCCGAACAATTCGGATTCGAGCAGCGATTCCGTTAGCCCGCCGCAATGCACGCGAATGAACGGCCCGGCGCTGCGGCGACTGTTCTTGTGCAGCGCGCGCGCGACGAGTTCCTTGCCCGTGCCGCTTTCGCCGTAAATGATCACGCTCGAATCCGTAGGCGCGACTTTTTGCAGCACGCGAAAAATTTCTTGCATGGCCGCGGAGGCGCCCACGATCTCGCCGAAATTAAATTTGCGCTCTTCTTGTTCGCGCAGATAAAGATTCTGCGCCGTGAGCTTGGCAAACTCGCGCTGCTCGGAAAGGCGCTCGGCTAAACGCTCGAGCTTGACCGCTAGCTCGTCGGGCGAAAACGGCTTGGTGATAAAATCGCTCGCGCCGAGCTGCATGGCTTGCACGGCGAGTTCGATGGAGCCATAAGCCGTGATCAAGATAAACGCGCATGCGGGCGCTTGCTGTCTTACCTGTTGCATGAAAGCGAGGCCGTCCATGCCGGGCAAGCGATAATCCGAGATGATAATATCCGGCATTTGTTTGGACAAGTGTTGCAAGACCGGCTCGGCCTTCTCAAACGCGCGCGTCTGCAAGCCGAGGCGCTGCACCACTTGCTCCATGCCGGCGCGCATCGTGGCGTTGTCTTCGACGAGGAAGACGGTGTAATGAGAGAGGGAGGTTTTCTTCATATCTTATTTCAAGATGGCCTTCTCCTCTTCATGTCATTCTGGAAGAACCTTCCTTCGTGCTTGGACTAGTGTCGGTGCTAGGAAGTTCCTTACAGGATGACAATCGGAGGGCGTTGATAAGAGAATTTATGCTAGCGGCAGCGTGAGTTGAAAGTGCGCGCCACTTTGCGAAGGCAGCAAACGAATCGTGCCGCCATTTTGCTCGACCCATTGCCGCACGAGCGCGAGGCCCAAGCCTGAGCCTTGCGCGCGCGTGGTGAAAAAAGGATTGAAGATTTTTTCGCGCAAGTCCACGGGCACGCCGGGGCCGCGGTCAATCACGGCAATATCGACTTCGTGGGCGCGCATGCTTGCGGTAATTCGCAGCGCGCCCGTTTCATTCATCGCCTCGATGGCGTTGCGCATAAGATTGAGCAGCATGCGCCGCAGTTGCTCGGCGTCGGCGCGCGCGGCAAGGTGCTCGTGAATTTCAATCTGCCAAGCAATCCGTGGAAATTGCGGCTGCAAATGCTCGCGGAGATCTTCCATGAGCGCGCGCACTTCCACGCGTTGGGCCTCGCTCGCGCGCGGCTTCGCGTAATCCAAAAAATCGCGCACGATGTTTTCCAGCCGTCGCACTTCCAGGCGAACCGTTTGCACGCGCGCTTTTAAATCCGCGGGCACGTCTTTTTCCAACAAACCCGCGTGCAGCTCGATGCCGCCGAGCGGATTGCGAATTTCATGCGCGACGCCGGCGAGCATCAGCCGCAGGTTCTGCTCGCGCTGCGTAATGGCTTCACGCATGTGCTCCATCGTGGCGGCGAGAAATCTGATCTCCTCCGTGCCTTTGAGTTGGAGATCGACCACGCCGCTGCCGGAGCCGATGGCGATTGCGGCGCGGCGCAATTGCTCCAACGGCGCGGTGATTCGTCGCGCGAAGATCACGCCGCTGAGCGTGGCAGCGAGCAAACTCACGAGCGCGAGACTCCACAAAACTTTGCGCGTTTCCTCCACGGCCTCCAACGCTGCGGCGCTGCCTTCAACCACAACGAGTGCGGCGACGCGGCCGCCCTCATACAAAGGCGCGTACGCGGCTTTAAACGGCTGCTCGTTCGCGGCTAAAAACAGTTTCGCGGCCAAGGCCTCGCCTTGCCACGCCGAATTTATTTCATTTTCATCGAAACGCAATCGAATATATTCACTGCCGAGCGGCAATTCTTTTTGGCTGTCAAAGTAGATGCGGCGTTCACGATCACAGAGGAGCACACGCGCCAAGCCGCCGCTTTGCGCCAGCGGCATGAGCCAGCGCTGCAAACTTTTCACGGCGCGCGCTTCTTCATCGCCGGGAAGCAGGCTCACCACCGCGGAAGCGCCCACTGCGGTTTCGACGATATGCGCCGCGGTGCGTGCGGAGCCGAGTAAACGTTGGGCAAGCTCCGCCTCAAGCTGACGCCGCATTTGCCATTGCAAATAAAACCCCGCCAGCGCAAGCACGAGACTGACTTGCAGAATGAGAAAGAGAACGAGAAGCGTGCGGATGCGTAGACGAAACACGGGAAAGGCCAAAGGTCAAATGAGGAGGTTTGCGATGAGGAAAAGCATCGGCTATTTGGAGTGTTGGAGTAACGGATTGATGGAGTATTGTGAATCATCGCTCCATCAATCCAACACTCCATCAATCCACAACTCCGTTATAGCAGCGATTGCGGCGTGGTTTCGCGGCGTCGCAGCAGCAGCGCCACGCCCGCCAAAATCAGCAACACCGGCCAGTATTGTTCATAGGCTTGCAGCGGTCCAAACACGACAAAGAAAAGCGAAGCCAGCCCGATCAAAATTGTAGCGGGCACCAGCAAGCCGGTTTCGCGCTTGCCGCCGAAGTACATCGCCAACAAACCCAAGCCCGGCGCGAGAATAAACGTCGGCCACCATTCTTCCATATATTCCCACTCCGTCAAGGCGCAGCTTTGAAAGAGAATGCCATAGGCCGTCAAAATCGTCGCGGGCATGAGGAAACCATAATTGCGGCGATCGACGATATATGCGGCGAGAAACGTGAGGCCACCCGCGATCATGAGCAGGGGCCAAAACTCTTCCCAGCCGTAATCGGAAAAATTCACGGTGAGAAACAAAAGCCCGATCACGATGAGCGCGCAGCCGAGCACGAGCGTATTACGATTGTATGTCATGTTGCCTCCGCGATTGCGAGAAAATAAAATTACGTTTCGAACCTCTTGGCCCGCGGCAGCTTGCATTTGGCCGGAGCCGAAACTATATTTGCGGCCAATTGAGCCGCCACTTTGGGGCGGGTTCTATACGCAATGAACGAGAATAAGATGCAAACGGATTCCACCCTCTATTCCCCCACGGATTTTCGCAAAGCGCTCGGCGCGTTTGCCACAGGCGTCACCATCGTCACCACGCGCGCCGGAGAAGTGATTCACGGCTTGACGGCAAATGCGTTTTGTTCGCTCTCGCTCGCGCCGCCGTTGGTTTTGGTTTGTGTGGATAAAAAAGCGCAGAGTCATGATCTCATCGTCGCGGGCGAATGCTTTGCGATCAACCTGCTTAACGCGGAGCAACAACCTCTTTCCGAACGCTTTTCGCAAAACAAACTCGAAGGCAAAGAACGCTACGCGGGCGTGGATTTCACGCAAGCCGTAACCGGCGCGCCGATTCTGGCGAATGTGTTAAGCTGGCTCGATTGCAAGCTCGTCGCTACTCATGACGGCGGCGATCATACGATCTTCGTCGGCGAAGTTGTCGCACTCGGCAACGGGGAAGAAGCTGCGCCGCTGCTTTATTATCGCAGCCAGTATCGAAAGCTGGAGGCTTGAGGCTGGTTGCTCGTTACTGGTTACTGGTTTTCGTTACGCTTCAAGCAACCAGCAACCAGTACCCAGCCTCATCCCAAATTCCACTGCACAATCTCTTCCAAATTCTTCCGCTTGATATCCGGCACTTCGACTTGCTCCGCGGGGTAGCCCACGGGAAATAACATGTACGGCTTCTCATTCTCCGGGCGCTGCAAGAGCGCGCGGAGAAATCCCATCGGACTCGGCGTGTGCGTCAGCGTGACGAGTCCCATGTTATGAATCGCGGTGATGAGCATGCCGCACGCGATGCCCACGCTTTCATTCACATAATAGTTCGTGATTTTCTCGCCGTTTTCTTCCACACCATAGCTTTGCTTGAAACACACCACCAGCCACGGCGCAACTTCCAAAAACGGTTTGTGCCAATCCGTGCCCAGCGGGGTCAATGCCGCGAGCCATTCCGCGGGCATGCGGCCGCCGGCGTAGCTTTCGCGCTCTTCTTTCTCCGCGGCAACGCGAATTTGCTGTTTCACTGCGGGATCATTCACCGCCACAAAGAACCACGGTTGGCGATGTGCGCCCGAAGGCGCGGTATTCGCGGTCAAAATTGCATGCTCGATCAACTCGCGCGCTACGGGCCGGGCGGAAAAACTTCGCACGCTGCGGCGGTGCTCCATGAACGCGTGGAACTCGCGGCCGCGGCGCAGCATGTCTTCCGGTGAAAAATGCAAAGCCTGGTGGGGAAGAGGGCGGTAGGGTGTGCTCATTTCAACTCTTCATATTCACGAATTGCAAAGGCACTTTGATCGCGGGATTTTCGCGCAGCATCTTGATCACCTCTTGCAGGTCGTCAATCTTTTTCGCCGTGACGCGCACTTGCTCGTCTTGAATCGCGGCTTGCACTTTGAGCTTGGTGTCTTTGATCAGTTTCACAATCTCGCGCGCAGCGTCTTTTTCCAAGCCTTGCTTGATTTTGATTTCGACTTTCACGCTTTGGCCTTGCCCCGGCTCGACTTTGCCAAACTCCACCGCGCGCGGATCGATCTTGCGCTTGGAAAGATTCACGGCCATCATCTCTTGCAGCGCGCGCACTTTCATTTCGTCTTCGGTGTGCAGGCTGATCTTGCCTTCTTTTTTATCCAACTCAATGGTCGTTTTCGAGCCGCGAAAGTCGTAACGATTCGCCAATTCTTTTTTGGTGTTGTTGATGGCGTTGTCGACTTCCTGCAAATTCACTTCATTGACAATATCGAACGTGGGCATGCCACTTCTCCTAAAAGTTTATGAGTGCGATTCCGGTGAGGAGGAAACGCGTTTGAACAGCGTCACTTGAAACAACTCTTCCGCGGGCAATTCGAACTTAGGCTCCGGCGCTTGATTTTTGCGCGACCAATCGATCATGCGCAAAATACCCTCACCGCGTTTTTCCATATAGCCCATGCCGGCGAGATAAGAAGCAAGCAATTGATTGCGCGCGAACTGCACGACTTTGATGCTTTCCAATGTCAGTGTATTCGGCAGGCGGCCAGGGCTTAACACTTCGAGACGATCGGCATACATGAACAAACGAATGCCGCTCCCAGCTAGGCTATAATTACGATGCGCCACGGCATTCGTGATTGCTTCGCGCGCGGCTTCCCATGAATACTCCGGGAACTCGATGCGCTTGACGCCTTGAATCACCGAGCCGACGCGCATGTTGTTTTTGACGAAGCTCACCGCGGCTTCGATCTGCTCGGTCACGGCGCCGCGTATCGCTTTTTGATCGAGCACTTCGCTCGTGCGCGAATCGCCGCGATAATATGCCGCCTGAATTTCCGCGCCGGGTAAAAGACTTTGCCCGTTTTTGCCAAAGGCCAATACGCCGGCAACCGTCGGAAACACGCCGCGCTCATCCGCTTTGAGAATGCGCAAATTCAAAAGAAGATTTTCTAAAGGCAACTTGCTTTCGCCGAGAGCCGGTTGCTTCAACCCTTGCAAAAAAGCATCGACGCGGGCAAGGTCAATATCAGACAGTGAGGCCGCCTCGATTACGGTTTCATCAAACTGAATTTGTCGCGAACGTTGAAAGAGGCGGGCCAACTCGTCTTTCGACGGTTGGCGTTTGGTAGAACCTACTCGAATGTAATATTTGCCGTCCTGGGTTGAAACGACGTTGGAATTTTTAGGAATGTAAAGCGCGAGCACATGCCGAGTGTTGTGCTTGAGCTTGGCAATCACGGGTATGAGGGGCGGATCAACATTCTGCCGGCAAATCATCACGAGGCGCTCTTCCAGCTTGGGATCAGCAACGCCGCAAACCACGCCGTCGTCCTGCACGCCCAATAGAATGGTGCCGCCTGCGGTATTCGCAAACGCAACAATCTCCGCGGCCAGCGCATCGGGATGAGGCGCTTCGCGTTTAAACTCTAACGTGGAGTCTTCGCCGCGCTCCAACAAGGCTGTCAAATCAGTGTGAGGCATTTATGCTAACGGTTTGATGAAATTCTTTCAAGTAAATTTACAGTCAAGCCTTCTGATACGCAAGCGCTTTTTCGGAAGAGCGGCGTGTGACGCACTTTTAAAGTGCGGCGCACGTTCGAGCGCTTGCCGCACGCCTTGACATTGACCTGAGAATCTTGTATGGTTTTGCCGTCTAAAATTATTCTGTGAGAGAAAAAGCGGGAGTGAAAATGCCGAATAAGAAACTAGAAGCAACCCAGGCTCGCGTAGAAAAGTATCGCGCGAAAGCGAAAGGCTTTTATAACGCCAAACTCGAACATGGCAAGCTCGTTAAAGACAAAGCCGAGCAAACGTATCGGCGCTATGAAAAGTACATTCCGATTATCGCCTTTGTGGGCGGCTTCATTTATGACTCGCTCACGCTCACGCGCATCGATTTGATGCTTGATAATATCATGCTGCTCGGCTACACGATTTTGGCCGGCGTGCTGCTCACGCTCTGGGGCGCGGTGAAGCGCCGGCGCTTGCGCCATCCGCTGCTGCTCGCCAAACTCGATTGGATCGTGTTCGGCATTAACTTTCTTTTCGGCAGCTTGCTTTCGAGCTATGTCGTGTTCTATTTCAAAAGCGCGAGCGTGGGCAAATCATACCTCTTCGTCGGCATACTTATCGTGCTGATGGTGGCCAATGAATTTTGGTCGCATCGTATGCAAAAGCTCGGGCAGCAGTTGTCGGTATACTTCTTCTGTGCGTTCGCCTTCTTCACTTTCTTTCTGCCGGTGATCACGCGCAGCATCAACTTTTTGATGTTTTTCCTTAGCGGTGTTTTCGCCTTGCTGCTCACCGCGGTGGTCGCGTCCGGCATTTTCGGCAAAGTGTTGCTGCGCGCAAAACGCGCGACGCTGCGTTTGAGTCGCGGCCCGCTCATCATC
>CAYNDW010000235.1:0-8675 GCA_964395375.1 uncultured Cytophagia bacterium | reverse complement strand
TGACGCGGGGCAAACGAACTATACGACCGCGCAAATGGACGGCAAGACCGCCATCATCACCATTGCCGCGGAAATCGCGGCGAGCAAAGGCGTGATTGTCGTCAACAGCGCAGGCAACGAGGGCGGCAATAGTTGGAACATCATCACCGCGCCGGCGGACGGCCCGAACGTGATTGCCGTGGGCGCGGTGAATGCGAGCGGCGGGCTGGTCAGCTTTTCCGGACGCGGCCCGACCGCGGATGGACGCATCAAACCGGATGTGATGGCGATGGGCACGGGCGTTTATGTTGCGGTTCCGCGCACGGAAAATAATTATACTTTTGTGAGCGGCACTTCGTTTTCATGCCCACTCACCGCCGGCGTGGTCGCGCAAATCATATCGGCGCATCCGCAAGTGACGCCCAAGCAAATGCTCGACGTGTTGCACGCCACTTCTTCGCGCAAAAATTCTCCGAACAATGATTTTGGTTATGGCATCGTGAACGCGAAAGCCGCGATTACGGCGTTCGGCCCGGCGTTCAGCAATGTGCCGGAAGTGGATGCGAGTCAAAGCGGCGTGTTTCGCATTACGCTGCGGGTGCTCTCGCGCGACGGTTTGCAGGCCAACAGCGTGAAAGCGTTTTATGCCGAAACGCCGCGCACGAGCTTCACCAGCGTCACGCTCACGCCGATCGACTCGATTTCTTTTGCCGGGCAAATTCCGCGCGCGGCTTCGGACACGGCGCACATGCAGATTTATTTCACGGCAACGGACAACGGCTTCGGCAATGTGCTTCATCCTCAAACCGCGCCCGCGAAAACTTTCCTCATTCGCAAAGACGGCACGCTGAACACGGGCGAGATTGACAGCGAACCGAGGCCGCGTGATTTCACTTTGGCGCAGAGCCGGCCCAATCCCTTTCGCGCCAACGCGAGCCAGAACGTGACCTTTGCATTTGCATTAACGCAAAGCGCGAGCGTGCGTTTGCGCGTTTATAATGTCCTCGGCCAGGAAGTGATCGAATTGGTGAATTCCACGCGCCCGGTGGGCAGATACACCGTGCAATGGGACGGCCGCGACGCGCAAGGCCGCCTCGTGCCGAGCGGCGTTTACTTTTATGCGCTCACCTCTTCCAAAGATCAATCGCCCACCGTGCTCACGAATGACGGCAGCGGCACGCGCTTGACGGGCAAGATGTTGATTGTGCGGTAAGGGCGGCGACACGATTCATTCTCGTTCCCAAACTCCGTTTGGGAACGCACTTGCAAAACACACTCCGTTTCGCTTCTTCAAGCAACCAGCTTTCGCGCGGGGTTAAAAGCTTGAAACGAAGTTTCAAACACAGGCTCGTTCCCAAACAGAGTTTGGGAACGAGAAAATTGGCAAAGAGCATGTGCTAAAATAACCGAAAGGCAATGTGATGCTTTGTGTAATTCCAAACTTCGAGTTTAGTCAGAGAATCGAAGAACTCTCTGAAACTTGCCGTCATGGCGATGATCCCATCATTCTCACTCGCGAAGGCCGTGGAGATTTAGTGGTTATGGGAGTGCAAGCTTATAACAAGTTGCTCACGCAAATGCGCCTCTTGCAAGAGGTGGCTGAGGCAAATGCTCGTTTGGTGGAAAATGAAACGTGCGAGGATGAAGATTTAATCAATCAAGCCATGCAGGCCGCAGATGCAAAAATTCAAGATCATTTTCGATACAGCGACGTCGCATGATCTGGCTGCAATCGCAACCTATCGGATGGAATATCTGCAATACTCCCCGGTAGATACAAAAGTCTATTTGCGGCAGCTTCAAAATGCTTTTCGAGAAAAATTGGATTCTTCACCGCTACGCTGGCCCACGAGCCGAGAGAAAAATCTTCATCGGCTCGGCTTGCGTATCTGTTTTGGAAAAAGAGTTGCGCCTTATTGTGCAATCTTCAAAGTCTTTCCTCAAACACAACTGGTTTTAGTTTATCGCATCGTCCATGAACGAAGCGACTATGCTAGCTTGTTTCAGACTTAATCAAGCTCGTTAAAATCACAAGTCTGTTTACAGGAGCCGTCTTGTTCAACTTCTCGCGCAAACCACCTCGCATCGGACTCGCTTTGGGCGGCGGCGGCGCGCGCGGGCTGGCGCATATCGGCGTGCTCAAAGTTTTGGAAGCGCACGGCATTAAGATCGACGTGATCGCGGGCACGAGCATCGGCGCGCTGGTGGGCGCGACTTACGCCCTTGCGCCGCAAGCGCGTTTGGTGGAAGAAAAAGCCGAGGCCTTCCTGGTCAGCCCAAGTTATGAGCAGAGCGGTTTAGAATTTTTTAAACGGAAGAAAGCCGCGGAAAATTTTTTCGGCCAAGTCGCGACATTTGTCAAAGAGCGCCTCGTTATAAATCTCGCGCCGAGCCGGCCTTCGCTGGTCGGCGGTTGGCGTATCGCCAAAGTCGCGGAGTATATGTTGGCCGACAAAACTTTCGAGGACCTCAAACTGCCATTCGCCTGTGTCGCCACGGATTTGGATACCGGCGCGGAAGTGGTTTATCAAACCGGCTCATTGCCGCAAGCCGTGCAAGCAAGCATGTCCATTCCCGGTTTTTTGCCGCCGGTGTATTATCGCGGCCGGCGCTTGGTCGATGGCGCCGTGTGCGCGCCCGTGCCGGTGCAAGCCTGCCGCAATCTCGGCGCGGATTTCATCATCGCAGTGGATGTGAGCCAAAGCGTGAACGGCGTCACGGAATCCGAGAACGTCATCGACATTATCTTTCGCGCCAATACCATTACCAACAGCGTGCTCACGAATGCGCTCATGCAATCCGCGCACGTGGCGATTCGGCCCAATGTGGGCCACGTGCATTGGGCCGAGTTTCGCGAATTGCGCGCGCTGGTGGCTGCAGGCGAACGCGCCGCGCAAACCGCGCTGCCGCAGATACAAACCGCGCTGGCGCACAAGCAAACCCGCTGGCAACGTTGGTTCGCGCACTGAAGCTTCACCTCCGCAATCGAACGGCAGCGTTGGTAACTACAAGGGTGAAGCGCGCGGAGAGCGGCGCGCCTCTTGTGATAAAACCGTTGACTATGTGATTGTGCCCGACTATATTGCGCGCGTCTTTTTGAAAAAAAATCGCGCCGTGAATGCTACGCCTCTGCGTCGCGGCGAGTTCATCGCAATGTGGAGGAAAGCGCGCAATCACAGTTTTGCGTTTTGCCAGTAGGAGAGGAGGAAGTAAACTGGGCGAATCCCTTTCGGGTGCAAGGAAGGTTCTCGGATGGCGAGGAAAAATGTGAACCAATAAAATGGACTTTGGAGTCTTCCCTGTGCGATTGTCCGATTTCTTATCGGAGCATCTCATCATTCTCGACCTTGACGTCGAGAACAAGATCGACGCCTTTAAGGCCATGGTGTCGAGCATGGCGCAGCATCGCGTGGTCAATGAACCCAAAACGTTTTTGGATGAAGTGATTGCGCGCGAGGCCATCGAGCCCACCTGCATCGGTCGGGGCATCGCCTTGCCTCATACGCGGACGCGCTGCGTCGATCGCCCCATCATCGCCTTTGCGCGCAACCAGCGCGGCATCCCGTTCACACCCACCCGCACCGAAGAAGTACAACTCATCTTTATGATGGGCACCCCCAAAGACGAAGCCAATCAATATCTGCAAATCCTCGCACGACTTTGCCGGCTGCTACGCCGCAACGACTTTCGCGATCACCTGCTCGCCGCCCCCACTCCCAAAGCTATTCTGCAACTGTTCGACGACTTCGATTCCCCACTCAATTAACACTTCGTATAAATTTCAACCCGGCGCGTTTTATTTCATGCCGAAGCAACTCCGAACTCTTGCAAAACGTGTTCGCGTTGTTGGTGAATTTTTATGTGTCTGCAGCGGCAAGCGGTATTGCCTTTTAAAAATTGTCCTCCTGCATCGCGTTTTCTCCGCTTGTGCTTTTGATCCGGGTGTTGTCAAAAAAACTTTCAGAACTTTATTTGAGTTTGGTTCTTTAATTCGCCTAGCTCAGTGAGCACAAAGACGAGCCATGTCAGCCCCTCCTTTTCGCATTGCTCTGATCACCCTCAGCGACCGCGTTTCCGCGGGCGAACGCAGCGATGAAGGCGGCAAAGTTCTCAGCGAGTCGTTGAGTGCTTTGCCGCACACAATCATCGCGCAACTCGTTTTGCCCGACGAAGCGCAACAGCTCCTCGCGCAACTCATCAATCTCGCAGATCATGAGCGCGCCGATCTTATTCTAACCACGGGCGGCACGGGCCTGAGCCGCCGCGACATCACGCCCGAAGCCACGCTCGCCGTAATTGAACGCCGCGTGCCCGGCATGGAAGAAGCCATTCGCGCATATGGCTTGACCAAAACGCGCTACGCCATGCTCTCGCGCGCCGTAGTCGGTGTGCGCGGGCAAACGCTCATTATCAACCTGCCCGGCAATCCCCAAGGCGTGCGCGAAAGCTTGGAAGTCGTGCTGCCGGTTTTGCCGCACGCGCTCAAGCTTTTGCGCGATGAACGCATCGCGGATCAAGAGCATCGATTCGTGTAACGTGCGAGACGCGTCTCTATTTTTCAGACAACCGACTGAATGACTATTGGCGGAATGAGTTACCGATGAAAGAATCTCTGCAACAACGCTGGCAAGCGCTCCATTACAAATTGCAGCATCCCGATCATCGCTGGCGAATTTATATCTTCCTCGGCATCGGGGTCTATCTCATTCTCGTCAATCAAATCATTGATCGCCGGCCCGATCATTATTTTGTCGCGCTGCTCCTCGCCGCGTTCACTTTGGGAAAAACGCGCGCGAAGCGCTTTCTCCTCGACTGGCTCCCCTTCATTCTCTTTTGGGTCGCGTATGACATGATGCGCGGCGTCGCCGATACCGTGCGCGGAACGATTCACCTCGTCGAGCCTTATCGTTGGGAGCAATGGTTTTGTCAGTGGGTCCCCGGGCTTACGCTTCCGCCCTTCGACGCGCAACAACTTCGTTTCGATCAACATTGGCGTTGGCTCAAAGTGTTTCTCGATTTGCTCTCGGGCAATCTTTACGTTTTGCACTTCGCCATGCCGCTCGTGTTGGGATGGGTTTTCTGGCACACCACCAATGATCGCCCCGGCTTCTACAAATTTGTTTACACGCTCATGACGCTGAACGCGCTCGCGCTCACCACGTTTATGCTTTATCCCGCGGCGCCGCCCTGGTATGTCTACGACTTTGGTTTCGTCCAGCCCGAGCCGAACTCCGCTTTTTGGGGCACGAGCGCCGGCCGCATGATTGACATTGACCGCATGCTCGGCGTGGATTTTTTCACGACGCTTTGGGGGAAGTTCAACGCAAATCATTTTGCCGCGATTCCGTCTTTGCATGGCGCATATCCTATCGTGCTCGTCTTTTTTGCTTATAAAAAAATTCGACGCGGCCTGCCGTGGCTCTTGCTCTATCCCATCGCGGTGTGGTTTGCCGCAGTGTATCTCAATCAACATTACGTTATTGATTTGATCATAGGCGCGCTCTACATTCCCGTCGCGTATTTTATCGCCACGAAGCTGCTTTATCCCAAACTCTTCGCCAGGTTCGTCGAGGCGGAGAATGAAAAGCCGGCGCTCGAAAATACAACGGCGATCTAGCAATGAAGTTTTTCTTACTTCGCGATTCTTGCGGCTTCGCGGTTCTGAATAATTCGGGCTTCAAAAGTTTTTTTGATTAAACCAAACCCAGACAACACTCTCCGAGGAGGAGCACGCATGATTCGTTCGCGCATTATCAGCACCGGCCGTTATGTGCCACCGAAAGTGATGACCAATGAGGACATGACCAAGATCGTCCCGACCAGCGACGAATGGATTCGCGAGCGCACCGGTATTCAGCAACGGCATTTTGTCGATCAAGAAATCGGCGCTTCCGATCTCGGCTATGAAGCCGCGAAGATCGCGCTCGAACGCGCCGGCCTCAAGCCTACTGATATTGACTTCATCGTCTTCGCCACGCTCAGCCCGGATTATATGTTTCCCGGCTCCGGCTGCATTTTGCAAAAATTGCTCGGCGTGCCCGGCATCGGCGCGTTGGATATTCGCACGCAATGCACCGGCTTTGTTTACGGCCTCTCGGTTGCGGATGCGTTCATTCGCTGCGGCACGTACAAACGCGTGCTGCTCGTCGGCGCGGAAGTGCATTCCACAGGCTTGGAATATAACGAACGCGGCCGCCACATTGCCGTGTTGTTCGGCGACGGCGCGGGCGCGGTTGTGCTCGAAGCGTGTGAAGACGGCCGCGGCGTGCTCTCCACGCATTTGCATGCCGATGGCCGCTACGCGCAAGAGCTATGGGCCGAAAATCCCGGCAGCCGTCATATTCCACGTTTGTATGAGGGCATGCTTACCGACGGCTCGTGCTTTCCACAAATGAACGGCCGCGAAGTTTTCAAACACGCGGTCACAAAATTTCCGCAAGTCATCATGGAAGCGCTCGAGAAAAATCAAATCAAGCTCGAAGACGTTGCGCTCGTTATTCCGCACCAAGCGAATCTGCGCATCACGGAAGCGGTCACGCAGCGCCTCGGCATTTCGCCCGAGCGCGTGTTCAGCAATATTCAACGCTATGGCAACACCACCGCGGCGTCGATCCCCATCGCGCTCGATGAAGCCTTGGAGCAAGGCAAGATCAAAACGGGCGACAATATCATTCTCGCTTCATTTGGCAGCGGCTTTACTTGGGCGAGCGCGGCGATTAAGTGGTGAGGCGGGATTGGAGCAATGGAGTGTTGGATTGATGGAGTTTTGATCACGCGCGTTGAGTTTTATATGCGTGGTTGACGCAGCTTGATTAATAAATTTGCCAATCAAAATCGGAAATCAAACGAGCCCTCAGGTTGATGTCATTCAGGATGAAACTTTTTAAGCACCGGAGTTTATGCTCAGTAAAATTTACGGCAACGTTCAGCCACGGCTTGGCCGTGGCTTGAATAAAAAAAGCAAAACCATTTTAGCAAAACGATACGAGAATAGTTTTGCCGGAAATGGTTTTGCCTTTTAGCTTACCTCGCTCTCTTTTATCCCGCCAGCTTTTGCTCCATCCTCTCCTGTCGCGCGAATTGCAATTCATACAAGCGATAATAAATCCCGCGTTGCGCCAACAGTTCTTCGTGCGTGCCGAACTCGCGCACTTGGCCTTTGTGCAAAACGATGATGCGATGCGCATGCTGAATCGTCGAAAGGCGATGCGCGATGATCAACGAGGTGCGGCCTTGCATCAAGCGTTCCAGTGCTGCCTGAATAAGCAACTCGGTTTCCGTGTCCACGCTGGAAGTGGCTTCATCTAAAATCAAAATGGGTGGATCATAAGCTAACGCGCGCGCAAAGGCGATGAGTTGCTTCTGCCCCACCGAAAGATTGTTACCGCGCTCGATCACCGGCTCGTGAAAATTTTGCGGCAGCTTCTCGATGAAACGCAGCGCATTCACCTCCGCCGCTGCTTGCCGCACGCGCGCGGAGGAAATTTTTTTATCGCCCAGTCGAATGTTCTCTTCGATGTTGTCCGCGAACAGAAAGACGTCTTGCAGCACCAAACCGATTTGGCTGCGCACGAGATAGAGCGGCAATTGCTGTAGATCCTGGCCGTCGATTAAAATTTGACCGGCCTGCGGCGCATAGAAGCGCAGCAGCAAGCTGATGATCGTGGTTTTGCCCGAGCCGGTCGCGCCCACAATCGCAATCGTTTCGCCCGCGTGAATCTTGAACGAAACCTGTTTCAAAACTTTTTCTTGTGCGCGATAACTAAACTCCACTTCCCGAAACTCGATTTCGCCTCTTGCCCAGCGGCCATTCGGCGAGAGCGTGGTAGCCGCCTCGGCCTGCTGCGCACGCGCTCCCGCCAGTTCGTCTTTTTCATCGAGCAGTTTAAAAATACGCTCGGAGCTGGCCATCGCAGTTTGCAGAATGCCGTACTTCTCCGCGAGATCGCTGATGGGCCGAAAGAACATTTCCACGTACATGATGAACGCCACGAGCGCGCCAAAGGTCAGCGTGCTCGCCAGCACTAGCCCGCCGCCATACCAGATAATCAAAGCCACGGCCAGCGCGCTCACAAACTCCACCACGGGATAAAACACCGCATGGTATAAAATCGTTTTGCGGTAGGCGGCGAGGTGGTCGAAATTTTTTTGATCGAACCGTTTGAGATTTTCAGCTTCGCGATTAAACAACTGCACCACGGCCATACCCGTTATGTTTTCCTGCAAGAAGGCATTGATGCGGGCAATGAGCAGGCGAATCGAACGCTCGGCATTGCGCACTTTGTGCTTAAAGATAATCGTAGCGAGAAACAGCAACGGCACCACGCTCAACGTGACGAGCGTGAGCTTCAAATTCAAATTGACCATCGCGATGATGATGCCCGCGAGCATGAACACATCGCCAAACACCGCGACCAAGCCGGAAGTGAAAAGTTCGTTGAGCGCTTGCACGTCGTTGGTCACGCGCGTCATCAGACGGCCCACGGGATTGCGATCGAAAAACACGAGCGGCAAACGTTGCAAATGCGCGAAAATCTCCAAGCGCAGATCGAGCATCACGCGCTGGCCGATCCATTTCATCAGCACCGTGCGCGCATAATTGACCGCGAACGCCGCAAGCAGCATGGCGAGATAGAGCAGGCTCACGAACGCGAGGCCGCCTTTGTCGCCGTGTGCAATATAATCGTCAATGCCTT
>CAYNDW010000234.1:0-8714 GCA_964395375.1 uncultured Cytophagia bacterium | reverse complement strand
GCGCAACTCCGCGAAGTAAGCAATCTCCGCCGGGCCGCCGACGTATGCGACGGTCGGCAAAAGAGAATCTTGCAGCACGGGCCGCGTGATGACATTGGTTGAAAAACAGTGCGGCTCTTTTTCGATACGTTGCAACAACTCCTCGGGCGAACAACACAATCGGCCATCGCCGGTCACGAACTCGCCCTCGCGCCATTCGAGGCCGTGGCGGTGTTCATCAACATAAAACAAATTGCAGCGGCCCGTGCGCTGCGCGACTTGCACGCCGAAGCCTTTTTGCTCCAATGCCGCGCTCGCTTGCAATGCCGCTTGCGTGGAAGGACTGTGCTCCGCAATCTCGCGTTGAAACATAGGCACACCGAGCCGGCGCAGAGCAGGATCGGTGGGATTAAGCAACACGAGACCTAAGTCGCCGAGGAGATAATTGATCCAGCGCGCGAAAGAATCTAGCAACGATTGCCCCGGCGCATAGGCTTCGGCGAGGCGGCTTAAAATTTCTTGTTTAAATTCGGAGTCCGCAATTGTCTCGCCGATCATGCGATGGCATTCTTCCACTTGCGGCGTGAGATGAACCTTGAATGCCGGCTTGCGCGCAACGCTATCCAATTCGCACGAGAGGGTGGTCAAAGTATTCTCGCGCGTTTGGAGCACGAGGCGATTCATCTCTGGCAAATCGTCGTCGTCCGCGGCGAGCCAGAAGATCGGCACAACTTGAACGCCGAGTTGCGCGCTCAAACTTTGCGCGAGTTTCAAGCACGTGAGCGCTTTGTAGATGGTAAAAAGCGGGCCGCCGAAAATTCCGACTTGCTGGCCGGTGACCACGGCAATGCTATTCGGCTGCGCCAATGCCGTGAGGTTTTGCAAGACTTTTTCGTTCGCGCCCCAATGCGTGTTTTGTGTTTTTAAAATTTCCGCGACTTCGCGGCGAGGATATGTGGCCTGCTGCGTGCGTTGCGCATGCGCGGCGAGGCTGGTGAGCGTGCGGTAATCGACGCCATAAAATTCCGCGAGCGCGGGAAAGTTAGCAATGTAGGTTTGATATAACTTGCTGACATGAGGCAGGGCAGAGACCGGAACTTTCAGGGAGTCGGACATGGGTTCTCGCTTTGGTTGGTTTTGACGGAGGCATAAGCTATCAAAAATTGCAAATGATACAACTGAATTTTCTCTCTCCGTGTTCTGCCTCGGTTATTGGTGGAGAATGCAGCGGCCTGCCTTCGGCAAAACGCTTGCTTTTCTGCGCGACACGATTATTTTTAGCGGCGTTTTATTTTAACTCAACCAGAACGCAGTTTGACTTCACAACGGAAAGCCTCTCATGCCTCAGCGCGAAGGTTTTGTTTGTGCGGGAACGTGGTGTTGGGAGCACGTTAAAACGATTGCGCATTATCCCGAGGCGGGCGCGCAGGCAACGATTCTCCGCGAGCACACCCAAGCCGGCGGCAGCGCGTTTGCCGCGCTCTCGGCGTTGCGCCGCTTCGACGCCGACTTGCCGCTGTATGCGCTCGGCATGATTGGCGAAGATGAAGACGGCCGGGCACTGCTCGCCGCCTGCCACAAGCTTGAGGCCGACACCTTCCAATTGCAAACAACGGCCGAGGCGCCGACTGCGCACGCCGTGGTCATTCATGCCGAACACGAAAATGCGCGCACGCGGTTCTATTTTCCCGGCGCGAATCATTTGTTGGCGGCAGAGCATTTCGATTTCAAGCATTGCCTCGCAAGCTGGTTGCATTTGAGCGATTATGATTTGCTCGAACGTTTGCATCTGCCCGAAGCGGAGTTTGGCGCGGCTGCCGGAAAAATTTTTCATGCCGCGCGCGCGGCCGGCTTGAGCACGGCGCTGACCGTGACCGCACCGGAAAAAATCTTGGGCGCGAACCCACTTGCGCAAACATTGGATTATCTCATTCTCACCGCGCGCGCGCTCGAAGCTTTTGCGAATGAGCACGCACCAAGCGGCGAGCAAGAAGCGGCCGCGCGCTTGCTGCAACAAGGATTGCGCTGCGGCCTGGCGCTGCTTGGCGCGGACCGCGCTTGGGCAATGCTGCGCACGGGCGAGCAAGCTGAGATAAAATTTTCACCGCCGGCGAATGCGAAAAATCTCTCCGCAACCTCGTTCGGCGCCGGCTTTCTTTACGGCAGATATGCCGGGTGGAATTTGGAGCGCTGCCTTGCCGCGGCAACCGTCTCGCAATAAACGCTGCGTGAACCGGGCTAAAAGCTTTCACACCCCTTTGCGGTTTTTCATCAAACCAATCATTCGGAGGAACACCGATGAAATTTGAAGAGAAGTATGAAGACGTTTTGCAAAATATCGAATCCGGCATTATGCGCGTCTACCGCAAAAATCTGAATCTGACGGATTACGACGTGATGGAGGCGCTGGAAGCTTTGCGCCGTCATTATATCCGCGAAGCGCGCAAACAAGAGCCGGCGACGTTCAATCTTGCAGAGCGCGCGCGAGAAATTTTTGACGAAGTGCAAACGATGTGCGAAATACGCCTCGGCCGCGGCGAAATGACCACCGCGGAGGGCGGGCCGTTCGATATGAGCGAGCTTGCGATCACCGTGAATGAAATCATCGACTGCCTGAAGCGCATCGAGCGTTCCGTGCAACGCTGGAATAAATCCGGCGGACGACAGGGCTATCTAAAATTTGTGGCGGAGTTTATTCCGGAAGGCGAGGAGGATCGGCTCTTTTTGAATTTGAGCAAGTAGTCGACGACGGGCATGGCTCCGGCATCGTTTGTTTCGCGCAAGAATAACGCGACACGGCTTCATGCGCCGAATGCGCGCGCGCAATGCGAATTTACTTCTTGCTTTCCTCGGCAAAAATTGTCATGCTTTGTATGCCGTGCGCAACGGCAATCCCACCGAAGCATAATTCGTCCATCATCCATCATCTCGAGGAGGAGTAAGCAATGAGCAACTCTCAAGCTGCAAGCGGCGCCCTCTCGCGCCGGCAATTTTTAGGTAGCACCGCGGGCGCATTGGCGGCGTTCACGATTGTGCCGCGCAATGTGTTGGGCGGCCCCGGATATGTCCCGCCCAGCGACAAACTTAATGTCGCGTGTGTTGGCGTTGGCGGTAGAGGTCGCGCGGATTTATTTTCCGTGCGCTCGGAAAACATTGTTGCAATGTGCGATGTGGATGACGAACAAATGGCGAGCACGCTCAATTATAAGCTTTCGAACGAAGGCTCGGCGCAAGAGTCCACGGAAATTACGGAGTTACTCGGCCGTTTGCAGAACGCGAAGAAGTATCGCGACTTTCGCAAGATGCTCGATGAAAATCAGAAGAGCATCGATGCCGTGGTCGTGGCCACGCCCGATCACACGCATGCGGTGATTGCGATGGCCGCGATGAAGATGGGCAAACATGTTTATTGCGAGAAACCGCTCACCCATTCCATCGGTGAAGCGCGTGCGCTCGCAAAAGCCGCGCGTGAAGCGAAGGTCGTCACGCAAATGGGCAATCAAGGCCACGCGAGCGAAGAGATTCGTTTGATTAAAGAATGGATTGCCGATGGCGCGATTGGCGCGGTGCGCGAGGCGCATTGCTGGACGAATCGTCCGATTTGGCCGCAAGGCATTGGCCGCCCCGAAGCGATTCCTTCCGTGCCCTCCACGCTCGATTGGGATTCGTGGATCGGCCCGGCGCAATTCCGGCCGTATCATCCCTCGTATGCGCCGTTCGCGTGGCGCGGTTGGTGGGATTTCGGCACGGGTGCGCTCGGCGATATGGGCGCGCATATTTTCGATCCGCCGTTTTGGGCGCTCGAGCTCGGCTATCCCACGAGCGTGATGGCGACTTGCACACCGTTTAATACTGAAACATATCCGCTCGCGGAAGTGGTGCGTTATGAATTTCCCGCGCGCGGCAAGATGCCGGCTGTGAAGCTCACGTGGTGGGACGGTGGTTTGATGCCGCCGCGTCCGCCCGAGTTGGAAGAAGGCCGGCGCATGGGCGATGTTGATGGCGGCGTTTTGCTCATCGGAGAGAAGGGCACGATCATGTGCGGCACCTACGCGAAGAACGCGCGCATTATTCCGGAAGCGAAGATGCAGGCATACAAGCGCCCGGTGAAAACGTTGCCGCGCGTGGCCGGCATTCATGAAGATTGGATTGCGAGCTGCAAAGCCGGTAAACCTGCGTGTTCGAATTTCGACGTGGCCGGGCCGTTGACCGAGGCTATGCTGCTGGCCAATCTCGCGGTGCGCGCAAGCGACAAACAAACGCCGCTCATGTGGGACGGCGCCAACATGAAAGTGACGAACATGCCGGAATTGGATGAGTTCGTGAACCCGACGTATCGCACGGGCTGGTCGCTGTAGAAAAAAGCAAAGAGCAATTTGCAACATCTTCATTGCGCTGAAGCGCGAATCCCAAAGCTGTCATTCAGAAGGAATCCTTTTACGCACTGGGGACCCCGCTCGTTTTGGATTTTTTTCCGAGCGCTCAAAAAGATTCCTTCTGAATGACAAATAAGCGAGGACGCTTATCATTCTAAACAAGCTTGAATCAATCACCGCCATCATCTCATGAATCAATCTGTCAAAGTTCTCGTCCTCGGCTGCGGCAACATGGGCGCTTCGCATGCGCGTGCCTATAAAATGCTCGAAGGCTTCGAATTGTGCGGCCTCATCGCGCGCACAGCGGAGCGCCGCGGCAAACTCGCTGCAGAGTTGGGCAACGTCGCGCAATTCGATACGCTTGAACAAGCCATTGCCGCAACCCAACCGCATGCCGTGGCGATTTGCACCTATCCCGACACGCATTATCAATTCACCAAGCAGAGCCTCAACGCGGGCCTGCACGTGTTTCTCGAAAAGCCGCTCGCGGAAACTGTCGCGCAAGCGCAAGAGCTCGTGGCGCTCGCTTCTTCTAAAAAGAAAAAAATCGTTGTGGGCTACATTCTGCGCCAGCATCCGGCGTGGATGAAGTTCATCGAAATCGCGCGCACGCTCGGCAAGCCGCTCGTCATGCGCATGAATCTCAATCAACAAAGCAAAGGCAAAGAGTGGGAGACGCACAAGAGTTTGATGCAGTCGATGTCGCCCATTGTTGATTGCGGTGTGCATTATGTCGATGTCATGTGCCAAATGACGCGCAGCAAACCCGTGCAAGTGCAAGCCATTGGCGCGCGCTTGAGTGATGAGATCGGCGCGGAGATGTATAACTACGGCCAACTCCAAGTCGTGTTCGAAGACAAGTCCGTGGGTTGGTATGAAGCCGGCTGGGGCCCGATGATGAGCGAGACCGCATTCTTCGTCAAAGACGTGATTGGGCCGAAAGGCTGTGTGAGCATCGTCGATCCGCAAGCCGTGCGCAAAACCGCGTCGGACAATGTCGATGCGCATACGAAAACCAATTGTCTCTTGCTGCATCACGCCGCGTTGGACGCGAACGGAAAGTTTGCGCGGGCCGATGAGCGGCTTGATACCACCGACGAGCCGGATCATCAAGAGTTGTGCAATCGCGAGCAAAGATATTTTCTCCAGGCCATGCGCGAGGATTTGGATTTGACCGAGCACTTGCAAGACGCGATTAACAGCCTGCGCATCGTGCTCGCCGCGGACGAGTCCGTGCGCACGGGGAGAGTGGTGCGTTTGTAATTTTGAACGGCTCAGCCTAGCCCAGGCTTGCGGCGAAAGATTTTTCCATTGATTTTCAACAGCGCTTTGTTTAAGTATCGCTCGCATCATTTTGCTTTGCCAAGCTTAAACCACGAAACCAGCAACACCACGAAATCGTGTGAAGCAACCCATGACCAACGAAATCGCGTTGCCGGCCGACATGCTGGAAGCAGCCCAACAGTTGGCGCAAAGTCTGGGGCTTTCCTCCAACGAACTTTTCGCCGCCGCTCTTTCGGATTTCATTCAAAGGCATAACACGAGCGATGTCACTGCGGCGCTCGATCAGATTTATTCCGCAGCGGATTCTCGCCTCCATCCGATATTGAACACGATTCAACTCAAATCACTGCCACGGGGAAACTGGTATTAGCGTTGCGAATACCTCTCAAATTTTTGCCATCAAATAGCTCGCATAAACCTCTGGAAGCGGATC
Source organism: uncultured Cytophagia bacterium (assembly GCA_964395375.1). GTDB lineage: Bacteria > Zhuqueibacterota > Zhuqueibacteria > Zhuqueibacterales > Zhuqueibacteraceae > JABWAN01. The sequence continues at coordinate 2,642 of CAYNDW010000234.1, read as the reverse complement.
GCAAAAACTACATCGTTGATCCGTGCGGCTTGAAGCTTTTCATCCGTTGGTGAAGGTCTTTGCTTTACTACTCCGCGCACAAAATAGGTTACATTTTGCATCCTATTTGTTTGTCATTCAGGAGGAATCTTTTTAAGCACTCGACAGCATTTCCAGCGCGTAAAAAGATTCCTCCTGAATGACAGGCGAAGAGGGAAAAGTGTAACCTAGGTTTTGCTCCGAGTAATAAACGGCAACGAATCAACTGCAAAGCGATCAATGAACCAACCCCTCTCACGTCGCACTTTCCTCCAAACTGCGCTCGCAGCGAGCGCCTTCACTATCATCCCGCGCCGCGTCCTCGGCGGGCAAGGCTACACGCCGCCGAGTGATGAACTCACCAAAGCCGTGATCGGCGTGGGCGGCATGGGCCAATGGCATCTCGGCAACACAGGCACGCGTTTGCTCGCCGTGTGTGATGTCGATAACGGACACTTAAACGACACGCTCGCGCGCGTCAATGCCAAAGACGTGCAAGGCTATCGCGATTTTCGGGAAGTGCTCGAGCGCAAAGATATCGACGTTATTCATATTGCCACGCCGCCGCATTGGCATGCGCTCATGAGCATTGCCGCGGCGAATGCGGGCAAAGATGTGTGGTGCGAGAAGCCCATGACGCGCACGATTGCCGAGGGCCAGAAAGTCGTCGCAGCGATGCAGCGCAACGCCACCATCTTTCGCATCAACACGTGGTTCAGATTTCACGGCGATTTTTACGGCTTCGATACCACGGTGCAGCCGATCAAGAAACTTGTGCAAAGCGGCTTGCTCGGCTGGCCGGTGAAAATTACGGTCGGTGCGCAAACCGGTTTCGAGTGGAAATTTTTTTGGAGCGGCCGCACCGATCTCACACCCGAATGGATTCCCGAACAGCTTGACTATGACATGTGGCTCGGGCCTGCGCCGTACAAGCCGTATCACGCGCATCGTGTGCATCAAACTTTTCGCGGCTATTGGGACTATGACGGCGGCGGCCTCGGCGACATGGGCCAGCATTATCTCGATCCCGTGCAATACTTGCTCGATAAAGACGACACGAGTCCGATTGAGATCGAAGCCGATGCGCCGCAGCAAGATCCCGAAGCTGCAAGTTCATGGCGCTCGATTCGCATGAAGTACGCGGACGGCTGCGAGATTATTTTGGATGGCGAGGCGCAAGAGCCGAACACGCCGTTCATCGCAGGCCCGCACGGCAAACTCTATCGCGGCTTCAAATCCGACATTCCGAATTTAATGAAGAAGCTCGCCGAGTTTCCTGAGCCGGAGCCGCAGCTTATCGACTTCAATGAAGCCGTGAAGACGCGCAAGAAGTTCGCGTTGAATGAAATGAACGCACATCGCTCTGCCACGCTCGTGAATCTCGGAAAAATCGCCGTGCGCCTCGGCCGCAAGCTCCGCTTCGATCCGGTCGCGCAACGTTTTGTCGGCGACGACGCGGCCAATCGTTTTATCGAAGAGCCGATGCGCGCGCCGTGGAGACTTTGAATCTCGCAAAGAGTTTTCTTTTCAAATTTCTATAACGATGCTTTGAGGTTTTCTATGAACCACACCTTTGATGAAATCTGCGCCGCTGCTGAAAGGTTGCCGTTGAAATTGAAACAGCAACTAACAAAGCGATTGCTCGCTACGACGATCATAAAAGCGAGTGCGACGGTGATTTATCTCAAACGCCTTTCGCCCAAGAAGCAGTCCCGTCTTCATCTTTTAATGGACAAAAACAATGAAGGCCGACTTACGTCACAAGAGCGAACAGAACTCACAAAGCTCGGGGCGGAAGTTGATCGGATCATGCTGGATAACTCGCGCATGCTGGCGCAAGCCGTGCGACCGGAACTGTTTGATGAACACGGTCGGCGCATTAAGAACGGCTCAACTCAAGCTGCCAGCAGGGCGGCTTTGAAGCGCACGCGACCCAAAAGAATCCGTATGAAATGAGCATAAAAGTGCCGGCCTGGATAGCGTATGAAGTCACCTCGCGTGCCGTCATGCGCTGCGAGTATTGTCGTGCGCCGCAAATGGTAATCGGTCAAACGTTTCATATTGATCACATTGTGCCGAAGGCGGAGCGCGGAAAGACTTCAGCCGAGAACTTGTGTTTAGCGTGCGCGCACTGCAATATCGCTAAAAGCTCGTGCGTTAAAGCAATTGATCCTCTCACCAAGAAAAAAGTTTTGCTGTTTAACCCACGAAAGGATTTGTGGCAAGAACATTTTCGTTGGAGTAAAGACAAACGCATTCTACTCGGTAAAACTCTTAAAGGACGCGCGACGGTTGTTGCGCTTGACATGAATGCGGAAATTTTGCAGGAGGCGAGAGGCTTCTGGTGTGACCTCAAAATGTTTCCATGAGCAATTCGTTGCAGAGGATTAAGAAACTCTAAGGAAGACACATGAAGAAACGAACCGATTTCTTTGTTGAACCCCAATGTTAATCTCCGCACCTCGCGCGAAGTTTTTCTTTTTAACTCTCTCTTTACTTGCATTCGGCTTTGAGCACAACGGCCTCGCCGCGCCTCAAAGCGCGACTCTCCCCTCTCTTCTTGCACAACTTCCTGCGCCCAACGCGGTGGAGGCCCAGCGCCTCAATGCCGCATTCGTCAAACT
>CAYNDW010000233.1:0-8778 GCA_964395375.1 uncultured Cytophagia bacterium | reverse complement strand
ATGATCGGCGAGATAGCCGGGCGAGTATTCCACCATGCGCACGCGAATGTCGCCGAACCGCCGCGTGCGCCAATAAGCTATTCCCGTTATGCCGGGATGCTCGGTGCGCTCAACTTGGCTCCAATCTGTGACTCCAAACGCGAGGTTGGAAATCTGCATGGCTGCGCTCCAAAGAGTTCATTGCGACGAGGGGGAAACTTGTTTTGGCAGTAAAAAACCACGCCGGCTGAAAGGCCACGCCTCGATATACGTCGCCGCCATGCAAAGAAGCAAGAGGCTTTCTTCAGAATTTTATTCTGGGTTTGGCGCTTTAATTCGCTTAAAACTTCTTGGGGAATGAAACTGTGCAGCGCGGAGGATTTGAGGTTGCGATTAGAAGCGCGCACGCGCTAGCCGGGGCCACACTTCTTGCAGCGAGACGTGCGCGTTGCGACAGAGCATGATCGGCACTGCGTTCTCGCGCGCATGGGGATGCGTGATCGTTGCGGCCAATTCGATTTGCTGAAAATGCGGCTGCAAATCCTCGGCGTCGAGGCCCACGGTCAGCAAAATTTCTTTCGCGGCGCGCCCGGGTCCCCATAAATAAAAACTGCCGTGATAGCTAATCACTTGCGGCAGGCCATACTTCTTGGCGTGATAAGCGAGCGCGCCGGCTTCGCCGTAATTCGACGCCAAGATCACGCAGCGCTCGCGCTCTTCCGGCGCGAGTTTGTTATAAATTTTCGCAACGGTCGCAGCCTGGTTTTCCCAACCCAGCATGTCGGCATAATCTTGCGGAATGCGGTGCAGCTTGCCGTCTTCCCAGCGCAGCGGTTCGGCCATGCCCATGTGGCTCGCCATGAATGCGGCGTAGGTTTGAAAGCGCGCGACGGAGAGCAGCGGAATGCCGTACGGCAGACCGATGAGGTTAAAGCTAAAAATAAAACCGAGCGCCGCCGGGCGCAGCCACCAACGCTGGGTGCGCGCAACGTATCTTTCCAACACCACGCCGCCCGCGGCGAACAACATCGGATACGCGGGCAACAAGTAATACGCTTTGCCGCTGAAGCAGAGCAGCAGGAGGAAGCTCACGAGATAGCCCCACCCGATTGCGCGAAAGGCTTGGCCTGGTTTTGAAAAATAAAAATATAAGCCGAGCATCCACACCGGAAACGCGGCAAAGGACATGAGTAATTGCATGAGCAGAAATCCCGCCGGCTCCACGTGCGCGAGTTGATTGCGACTCAGTGTTTGCATGTGTTCAATCACGGGCCAGCCCTGTGCGTGTTGCCAAATGAGATTGGGCAGCAGCAGCACGAAAGCGATGGTCGCCGCAATCCACGGCCACTTGCTCGCAAGCATCCGCCGCGCGGGCGTTAGCAACAGGCTGAGCAGCAGGGCAAAGCCGAAGAGCAACATCGTGTATTTCGTTAATAAGCCCACGCCCAACACCACGCCGAGCGCATGCCAACGCGGCGGTGTTTCTTTTTTCAAAATGAGAATAAAAAGATAAGCGACAAGCACCCACGCGAGTTGATCGAAACACACCGGTTGAAACAATGTGTTGGTGCGCAGGAATGCCGGCGCCATGATATACGAAAACGCAGCCAGTGCTTGCGCGAAACGGCCGCCGCCCAACTCGCGCGCCATGAGGCCGATCAAGATCACCACCGCCGCGCCCGTCAATGCCGGAAAGAAATGCAAAGCCCAAAGCGCATCGCCAAACAAGAGTTGGGACAAGTAGGCAATGAGTCCGATCAGCGGTGGATTTTCCAAATAGCCCCAATCCAAATGCCGCCCCATTGCGATATACAAAAATTCGTCGCGGTGAAATTCAAACTCGGAATGCGCGAAGAAGGGGAGGAGAAATTTGAGTAAAGCGAGACCGTAGAGCACAATCATGCTTGCCCTCGCAAATGTTTCTTTGTTCTTGTTCCCAAACGGAGTTTGGGAACAAACGTGCGTTGGAAACTTCGTTTCCCCGACCTCTCCCAGCCGGCGCGATCGTGTCATACTCTGCGAGTTTTCGAGACGGAGTTTCAAATGCAAGTGCGTTCCCAAACGGAGTTTGGGAACGAGAGAAAGCCGCTTATAGAAAAGCTTTTGCTTTTAATTGACGTGCTTAAACATGATCGGAATCGTCTTGTCCGTCGGCGAACCGATTTGCAGAAGCTGCCAATCCTTGTCGTAGCCGTTGATCATACGTTGCAAACAGCGCGCGCGCTCTTCCGCGGGATCGACGCATTCCTCCCACGCGAAAATTTCCACGCGATAGTGATAGCGTTTTTTCTTGCCGTTGATTTTGACTTCCACTTCGATTTGTTGATCGGCTTCGACGGCGGGCAGTTGAATGGAGATAGAGGGCATGGGCTTTCTCCAAAATGAGCTTAGGGCTTGAATTGCAAACAAAGGTGGGAAGAAATAAAAAGCACACCCCGAAAATTGTCATTCAGCAGGAATCCTTTTAAGCGCTGAAGAGAATGCTTTATGCTTAAAAGGATTCCTGCTGAATGACATAATCAAAGAGCCGGACAAAATTAAACCCGCGCGCGCTCCGTCAAGTTTTCGGTAACCACGTGACCGTCGAACAAATGCACGACGCGATGCGCGAACTCCGCATAGGACGGCGAGTGCGTGACCATCACGATCGTGGTGCCGGTTTCGTTCAAATCCGTGAGCATCTTCATCACTTCATCGCCGTGCGCCGAGTCGAGATTACCGGTCGGTTCGTCCGCGAGAATAAGCTTGGGAGTGCCGATGACCGCGCGCGCAACCGCGACCCGCTGCTGCTGGCCGCCGGAGAGTTGTTGCGGAAAGTGATTGCGGCGGTGCATGATTTGCATTTTTTCGAGCGCCTCATTCACGCGCTTCTTGCGGTCCGCGGTTGAAACGCCGAGATAGAGCAGCGGCAGTTCGACGTTCTCGAACACGGTCAACTCGTCGATCAGGTTGAAACTTTGAAACACGAAGCCGATGTTGCTCTTACGCAAGTTGGCGCGCTGGCGCTCGGTATATTTTGAGACCTCGTGGCCGACAAAATGATACTCGCCGTCGGAGGGATTATCGAGCAGGCCCAGAAGGTTGAGCAACGTCGATTTGCCGCAGCCCGAGGGGCCCATGATGGCGACGAACTCGCCCGGATTGATTTCGAGATTGACGTTGTTCAACGCCGTGGTTTCCACTTCTTCCGTGGTATACATCTTTCGCAAATTGTTGGTGCGGATAACGGCTTGGCTCATAACCTGCTCCCTTGGGAAAGATCGTGGGGCGAAGAGCGTGGGGCGAAGGGCGCGTGCTCTGCGCCCTTCGCTCATCACCTTTCACCCTTCATTTTGTTAGAATCAATTTATCGATATCACCAAAACTATCGTAGCTCGAAGTAATAACTTTCTCGCCCGGCTCCAAGCCTTCCAACACTTCGAAGACTTGCGGATTCTGACGGCCCAAACGAATCGCACGCTTCACGGCAACCTCGCCGGCCAAAACATAAACCCATTGCCCGCCGGTTTTTTGATAGAACCCGCCGCGTGCGAGCAGCGTGGCTTCGGAAAGATCGCCGAGTTCGAAACGAATGTGCAGGGTTTGCCCGCGGCGAATGCCTTCCGGCTCTTCGCCGTTAAATTCGAGATCAACGTCAAAGCGGCCGTCGCGAATTTCGGGAAAAACTTTTTTCGCGAGAAGCTGGTAAGTTTTGCCGGCAAAATCAAACTCGCCGTTTTGGCCGGGATTGATGCGCGAGAGATAATGCTCGTCAATGCCCGCGCGCACTTTGAAGCCGTCCAAAATATCCAACTGCCCCACGCGCTCGCCCGCGGTTTTGGATTCGCCGATCTCCGCGTTCAACGAAGTAAGCTGCCCGGTGGCCGGCGCTTTGAGATACAAACTCTCCAACTTTTGTTTCACCACGCCGAGGTTCGCTTGCATGCGCGTCAGCGAAGATTCCAAATTCTCGATCTGCGCGCGCCGGAAGAGCGAGTCTTGTTTGAAGCCTTGAATCGCGAGGTCTTTGCGCTTGAGATAATAATCGTAATCGTTGCGCGCGATTTCATATTCCTGCTGCGAGATGAGATTTTTCTTCACCAATTCCACGGCGCGTTCGTGCGAACGTTGCAAGCGCACAATCTGATAATCGATCTCCGTCAATTCCCGGCGGAGATTGAGGCTGTTCTGTTCCATCAACAAGCGCGTGTTGCGCAGGTTGTTACTCTGCTCGAAAAACTGCGCCTCGCGATACATGATGTCGAGCAGCAAGTTCGTGTTCGCCAATTGCAGAATGATGTCGCCCTCTTTCACGAACGTGCCGGCCTCGATGAACCTCTTCTCCACGCGACCGCCTTCGATGGCGTCGAGGTAAATCGTTTTGATCGGCAGCACCGTGCCGGTCACCGGAATGAACTCTTGAAACGGGCCGCGCGCCACTTCGGAGATGGTGATCTTTTCAGTTTCGACGTTGAGTTTGGAGCTGTTATCACCAAACATAAAACTGTAGAGCACGAAGCAAATAAACAATCCCGCCGCGGAGACGGCCGCGATCTTCTTAGGGGGCCACTTCTTTTTTTGAATTGCTCGATCCATGCAGTGCTCGAATAAGGTTGCTGGATGCTGGTTACTGACGGCTGGTTGTTCTAATCTTCAGTGACCAGCAACAAGCAACCAGAAAACGTACTCACACCTAACGATGCGTGACTTTGTTATTGTTCGTGAGGGTGAAAAGTCAACAACTATGCCGTTACTGTTTTTCAAGGGTAAGCTTTGAAAATGGCAAAGTCAAGGTGGGAAAAAGTCTCCGCTAATATTACAAACGGTGTTCGCTGGCGAACAAGGAAAGGAATAATTTTCTTTGACATCCCTCTCGCGGTTTTTTACTTTAGTCCGCAGCAGTTCTGCTTGGTACTAACTCGCTGATCTGGTTGGGTAAAAATCATAAGACGCTTTGGAGTTTTACACACCGGCGTGCAAGAACAGTTAGAGATAAGGACATGCGCAAAACCATCCTGCTATACGGCATTGCCCTGGCCGTGCTTACCGCGACGCTGAAGTTTATCGAATACAATTATTGGGTGCGCGATCTTTCACTCGAGCTTTATCTCGGTATTGTTGCGGTCTTCTTTACCGCGCTTGGAGTTTGGGCGGGCTTAAGATTGACGCGCAAAAAAATCGTCATCGCCACGCCGGACTTCAAGCGCGATGAAGCAGGTCTGCAGCGGCTGGGCATCAGCAAGCGCGAGTATGAGGTGCTAGAGCTAATTGCGTTGGGGTTATCCAATCAGGAAATCGCCGAGAAACTTTTCGTTTCGCTGAACACGATCAAGACCCACTCCTCCAATCTTTTTATGAAGCTGGAGGCGCGGCGGCGCACCGAGGCCATTCGCCGCGCCAAGGAACTTCAGCTCTTGCCTTAAACTTTTGAGTGTAGCCTCGCCTTCTTTCCACAAATCATCCTTTCGGATGATGCGCGCGCGCGTCTCCGTTGTTATATTGCGGACAATAAAGGAGCGCTTATGCAAAAGTCATTCTCGTTTTCGGCGTGCTCGCGGGCGTCATCGTTTCTCTTTTTATGATTGTCATGACGATGGCGATCATTCTGCCGGTAGGGTTGATTATTGCTCTGCTCAGCGCCGCGCTTTTAAGAAAAAAAGAATTTCTGCGCAGCTAAGAAAAACCAAAACTCAAACAGGAAAATGCCATGAAGATCAAACTCACGAGCGTTTATGTTGACGATCCCAACAAAGCGTTTAAGTTTTACACCGAAGTTTTAGGCTTCATCTCCAAGCTCCACATGCCCGAGGCCTCTTTGGCCATCGTGGTTGCACCCGAAGAGCCGGAGGGCACGGCGTTGATGCTGGAGCCGAACAACAATCCGATTGCCAAGGCTTATCAAGAGGCGCTCTACCAAGCCGGGCTGCCGCCGATTGTGTTTGGCGTGGAGGATATTCATCAAGAATATGTGCGGCTCAAGCAGCTTGGCGTCCGGTTTAAACAAGAGCCGATGAAAACGGAATGGGGCACGCATGCGCTGTTCGAAGACACCTGCGGCAATTTCATTCAGCTTCATCAAGCTTAGGCGTCGCCGGGAAAGAGTTTGGCTGAATGCTTGATCGCTAGATTCTTTAGAATCGTTCTGGGGACAAATTATTTTGCCAAAAAAAATATCCCGTATCTGGTTCTCCCCGTCGCTTAACGAGCACAGATTCTCTGCATGCTACGACTATTGCTGTTGACGCGTCTGCGCTACTATCGCAACTTTGTGCGCGCGCACTTTGATCGCATCACGCTGCTGGAGTTGGGCGCTATCTTTTTGATATTCGCCTTTCTCGCGCTGCGCTCGCCCGCGGACCTCGGCTATAGTTTGAATTTTCTTTTCGCGCCGGAGTTCTCCGCGAAGTGGGCAAGTCTCTGGGCCGCGCTGCTGCCGTTTTTTTATCTCCTGGCGGAAGCGTTCGCATTCATTACTTTGCGTCCGGCGAGTGAAGCACACCTTCTGGCCACGTTGCCGGTCGCCCCGGCTGCGATTCTGCCGTATCAGCTCTTGCGGCATTTTATGAAAATGGTCGGATTGATTTTGGTGGGAACTGTTTTGTTCATGCTTGGGAAACACCGTGTGGGGGAAAAAGTTTTGGCCGCATCGACGGCATTGACGATCATGCTTGCGCTGCAATTGCTGGCTTTCGCGCAAGCATATCGGCTGCGCAGATCGTACCGGCGCTTGCAGGAGAGAATGCCCGTTTGGGCTTGGCTTTCCTTTGAATGCGTCATTCTCGCTGTCTTATTCTTTGCACCAGAGCTATTCCGCTTGCCGGCGCAAAACCATATCGTGTCGTTCGCGAAGTTTGCGCTCGCGCTCACCGTGCTCCTCGGCGCGTGGATTTGGGTGCGACGCGTCTATGATCCCACGCGCCTGCTGGAAACGCGGAGACTTCTGCCTTGGCCTAAACGGAGCATGCAGAAAAGCCTATCCGCGCCGATGAGCGCTAAGCCGGAGGCGCTTGCGCTAGCATCTGCCCGCGGCCGTTTTCATACGCTTAAAAAAATCCTCCCGCACGGTTTTATCCCGGCGCAGCTCACCCGCGATTTGCTCTTCATGCGGCGGCAAAAGCCCTCACTACTTTTGCTCTGCGGCGGAGCGCTGGCATTGCTCACTCTTGCGAGTTGGGCGCAAACCGAGGCCGTGCATACGTATTCCGCCGCGCTCTTCATGCAATTGCTTTACAGTGGCGCGCTGATCAACTCCTTTATGATTTTGTTTGAACACGAGGCGCCGGCGTTTAGTCTCTTGCGGGCGTTGCCGATCACTGCGGCGCAGTTTTGGTGGGCGCGCTGGTTACTCGTATTTGGCCTGCTCGTGCTGCCGATGCTGGCTCCGGCGTTTATTATCGCCACCAGATTTGGATTGACGATGCCGTTATTGTTATTCATTATCGCAACGTGCTTCATTCTGCCCGCCGTGTTTGCGCTTCTGCTCTGCAACACGGCGTTTAGCATGTTCCCGCACGCGCGATATGCCGGCATTTTGATGAACGTCTTTGCGTTGCTCATGCTGCTGTTTTGGTTTTATATGCCCTTAGGCACTTTCATTCTGTTGGGTTTCACCCTCACGCGCGTGCGCAAAGCGCAAAGACATTTTCAGTTTCTGCAAATGGATTGAAGGCGCGAGGGCTTGTCATTGCACGAATGAAAGAACCGAACAAAAAATAAAGTGCTGAGAGCTTTTCTTGTTTGGCTCCGGCTCGTCCGGGTTATGGGCTGTGGTTTTCAGTGCGTTTGAAAATCCGAGGTCTTCCCTCAATTCCTCAAGTCATAATTTCAATTCGGAAATCCCTTCGCATGCTCGCGATCAATCATCTCTCGAAACGTTTTGAGCAAGTACAAGCGCTCGATCAGGTTACTTTCACCATTGCACCCGGCGAGTTGTGCGGTTTGCTCGGCGCAAACGGCGCGGGCAAATCCACGCTCTTTAAAACGCTCATGGGCTTGCTGCAAGCCGATAGCGGAGAAATCGTCATTGCGAACACGACAATCCACTTCGGCGAAGTCGAGTATAAAAGACGGATCGGCTATGCGCCGGAGAACCCGGTGTTCTATGAATACTTGACGGGCTTGGAGTTTCTGAACTTCATTGCCGCGGCGAGGAACAACGGCAACGGCGCCGCCGATCAAATTGAAATTCCACGCTGGCTCACTTTTTTCGATCTCATGAGCAAGGCCGGAGAGTTGATCAAAAACTATTCGCACGGCATGCGCCGCAAGCTTAGTTTGATTTCTGCTTTGCTGGGCGCGCCGCAAATGCTTTTGCTCGATGAGGCCACGAACGGCCTCGATCCTGAAACGAGTTTTCGCTTCAAAGAATATCTGCGCGCATATTGTCGCGCGGGCGGCACGGTGCTCTTCTCTTCGCATATCATTGAAACCGTGGAGCAGCTTTGTGATCGCATCATCATTCTGCATCGCGGGCGCGTGCTGCGAGAGCTGCGGCGGGAGGAATGGGAACAATTGCGGCGCGCCGGCTCCTCGCTGGAGCAGAAGTTCATAGCGCTCGTGCAAACGCCGGAGAGTTCCGCCGAGATTTGAGCGCGACGGGAGCAAATGCCACAATCTAACCGTGGCGAGCGAAGCGTAACATAAAAAGCCCGCGACCGTTTTCCCGGCCGCGGGCTTTTTAACTGGTGCTCCTCAAACTCCAATGTTGAAATGACAACGACGTTTCGCGCGCGATGAACCGCGCGGCTTTTTATTTCACCAACGTGAGCTTGCGCATTTGATGCACGACGCCGTTCACGTCGAGACGATAAAAGTACGTAC
>CAYNDW010000232.1:0-8800 GCA_964395375.1 uncultured Cytophagia bacterium | reverse complement strand
ACGCGCTCGCGGCAGTGCTCGTTTTGTTGTTCGTCGTGGCGAGAGCCATGCGCGGCTATTACTCACAGCACAACGCTCGCGGCCTTGCGCTGTGCCGCATGTATTGGTTCTTCGTCGTCGCCATCTGGCCGGTGTTGTATGGGTTGGTGTATTGGAATGTTTAGGGCCTGGGGCCTAGCGCTTAGAGTCGTTCGCCGCAACTCATTGCAGGTTGGTTTGTAACTCCTCCTCAAATTGTCATTCTGTAAGAACCTTCCCTCGTACTGGGATGACAACCGAGCACTAGGGAAGTTCCTTTCAGGATGACATTGAGTTAAACACCTTCTTTGGCGTATGAAACTTTCGAATCGAATAATCTTCTTCACAATTGCCGCCATGGCTCTGCTCGCAGCGACGGCGCACGCCTGCCCAAACTGTTTTGCTTCTTCAAAAGCGCAAGCACTGGAAGCTTATTACGTGAGCATCGCTTTTATGGGGATGATGCCTTTCGGCATGGTGGCGGGATTGGTGTTGTGGCTGAAGCGAAAGCAGAGCCGGTTCGCGCGCGAGCAAGAATCTTTTTCTCGCTCTCAACATGAGCATGTAAATTAGTCTTGCCGAGCACAAGCGCTCATGTTCCGCCACGGCTTGACCGTGGCTTTTTTTATTCAAACATGCCACGGCCAAGCCGTGGCAGAGCATCCGAGACCGCATAATTCTTCCCTCACTTCTTCCTCCCCATCAACATCGCCGCGCCCAACTCCGCGCCGAGCACGAAGATGATGGCCGTGTAGTTGATCCACAAAACTAAAATCACCAACACGCCGAACGAGCCATAGAGCACGTCATAAGTTGGAACTTGACTGAGATAAAATTCGAAGAGCCATTTGGCCATTACCCACAGCAGGCCGACGAGCAGCGCGGTGACGAGCACGATGCTCGTGGGCACGCGCCGCGGCAAGGGCATGCGATACATGACGAAGAACATCGCCGCGGAGAAGGCATATGCGAAGGCGTGCGCGGCCACTTGATTGCTGCGGCCTACGTCAAAACCTCTTTCCGCCAACCACGCCGTGCTCAATTCTTCCATGAACGTGACCACCGAGGACAATCCGAGCGAGAGCAAGAGCAGCGCGCACGCCAGCACGACCATGCCCATGTCAAAGAGCTTGCCGGTGAGCAGATTCAAATCTAATTCGTCTTGATAGGTGATGCGCAACACCACGCGAATGCCGCCGAACAAACGCGAGGCCGCGAGCACCAACGTGAGCAATCCGACCGCGCCGAGAATTTGGCGGTCGTCCAGCAATTTAAGCAGGCTGGCTTGCAGCTTGTGCGTGGCCTCGGGAAAGGCGCTGCCGATGAGGCCCAATAATTTTTGCTGCGCCGCTTGCGAAGATTCGAGCAGGAAACCATAGAGCGAAGCGACGATGAGCATGAAGGGCAGCAAGCACAGCAACAGGTTGAACGCCAACCCGGAGGCGAGGAACAAGCCTTCATGCGCGCTGAAGCGATGCAGCGTTTGCGCCCAGACCCGAGAAGCAGTGCGCAAGAGTTTGAACATGCCGATGATTTTCTCCCTTCGAAAGAGGTTGCCGCAAAGATCGCGGCCTTGCCTCACAGAGTCAACCTGAATTTCAATCGCCATTGCGGGTTGCACAATCTGATCTATCTTTTCATTCGTAGTTTAGGGAAAAGCCCGCGCTCAAATTAGGGATTGCGCATAAGGAATCCATCAGTTACACTTTAGCCCGCTGCTCTTTAACCATTCACAACTTTTCAATCAAGTCCGCGAGGAGGTCATGATTCGTTTGAGGCTAAAATATACCGGCACATTGGTGCTCGCGCTAACCGCGTTGATGACGAGCAGTCACGCGCAAGAGCCGGCGCCGATATTGAACTATCCGCGCGATGCGGTCAAACCCGGCGAGGTGTGTCTGCTTTCCGGCAAAGCGTTGACGGAGCAGGATGTCGTTTATTTCATTCGCGGGCGCCGGGTCGCGCTGGGTCGCGATCAAGTCGTGGCTTTCGTCGCGGATTCTGCGCGCTACTTGGCGCAATTGCAACCGCAAGGGGCGCTCTTTCATGAAGACCGGGAACAGAGCCGGGCCGCAGGCGGAATAGATCTGGGTTGGTTTCTGTTTGGTATGTATGTCTTAGTTGCGCTCCTCTTTAGCGGCATGAGCGGTTACACGGCCGTCTCTAAGGGGTTGAATCCCATTCCGTATTTTTTTATTGGTTTGATTTTCAGCGCATTGGGTTATCTCTATGTGTTGACGCGGGCGCGCGCGACGGACGCGAAGGAAGTGCGGAGCGGCTTAGTCAAAGTGCATGTGACACACGAGCCGGTGGCATGCGGAAAGTGTGGCTATACCAATCATCCCGCGGCCAAAGCATGTCTCGGCTGCGGCGCGAAGTTGCAACCGCTGGTGGCTTCGGAGGTGGGAAAAGCGAAAGTGTCGGAGCAGTGATGGGCATTGCCCAACGAGTACAATTTCAAGTTTTACCTTTGAAAATGCGCCGTGCCTCTGCTCTTGTCATCCTGCAAGGAACTTCCCCGGAACTTGCAATACGCTCTTGTGCATGAGGTTCTTCCGAGCAGGAGGTAAGGTTTTTATAGAATGACTAATGAGAGTGTATGGTCGCCGCAGCGTTAAGACTCCAATTGGCCTAACGAAAATCTCAAGGCAATCACCATGTTCGCAAAACAGTTTTCTGTTGGAAATAAAATCAAACAAACGCTCGTCGATATTCTCCACTCCGGCAGCAGTCAGAACGAGCGGCCGTTTTTGAAGAAGAACAACGAGAGCAACATCGCGGGCTTATACATCATCGGCGATCTGGCCGGCGCGCCGGTGATTAAATACGCGATGGCGCACGGTTATGAAGTCATCGAGCACATCGCGAGCTTGCCGAACGCGATTGGCAACGGCGACGCGAGCTTGCATGACGTCATCATCATCGGCGGCGGGGCCGCGGGTTTGAATGCGGCATTGCAAGCGCACGAGCGCGGCATGCGTTATCTCGTGCTCGAAAAAGAGCAGATCGCGAACACGATAGAAAATTTTCCCGAGGGCAAATGGGTTTATGCCTAGCCGGACACGCAACCGCCCAAAGGCATACTCTGGCTCGACGGCGCAACGAAAGAAGAGTTGACGCAGCGCTGGCATGAGATGATTGAGGAGAATCATTTGCAAGTTCACACGATGGAGGGCGTGACCGGCATTGAAAAGAAAGACGGCATTTTTTTTATCAAAACGCCGAAGGCGACTTACCGCAGCAAACGCATCGTGCTCGCGACCGGCCAACGCGGCAATCCGCGCAAGTTGAAAGTGAAAGGCGAAGAGCGCGAACACGTTTATCACATGCTCTATTCACCGCGCAAATATAAAAACGAGAACCTCATCGTCGTGGGCGGCGGTAACAGCGCGGTCGAAGCCGCCATCACGTTGAGCGAGCAAAACAAAGTTTATCTCTCCTATCGCGGCAGCGAGTTTGCCCGCATCTTCAAAGACAACGAACGTAAACTCAACGAAGCGATTGCGGCCAAACGCATCGAGCCGTTGCTCAATTCGCAGATCACCGAGTTTCGCGAGCATGAAGCCACGCTCAAAATCAATCGCGGCGGGAGCGATGAAGTGCGGGCGATTCCGTATGACCATGCCTTCGTGCTCATCGGCGCGGACGTGCCGCGCGACTTCCTCAAAGCGCTCGGTTTGAAAATGGAGAACGAATGGGAAGGTAGCCTCTTGCGCACGATCATTCTCAGCGTGCTCGGTTACATCGGCCTCTCCATCTTCGGCGCAAGCCTCGGCGGCCACGCGAATTTTCTCGGCCTCGATCTTTCGTTCATGCCCAGTTGGAGCGGCGCGCTGCTGTGGCTCGCAACGCTCGCAGGTTTGATTGCATTCGGCGTGCGCGGCGACCGCTTCGCGTGGCTGGGGATTTCGTTCTTCGTGTGGTACACGATCTACGGCGCGAAAATTGGCACCGGCGAAGAGTTTTGGCCGTACAAAGATTGGGGCTATAAATTTCTTTCGTTCTTCGATCGGCCCTGGTCGTTTTGGTATACCGTGCTCTACACAAGTTTGATGACGCTCTTCGGCCTGCAAGCGCTCAAACGTTGGGGCTTGGAGCGCAAAGACAAATTTCAAATTTGGCGTTACATCAGCCTCATCAGCTTTCAATGGATTTTCTTTTTCCTCATTCCCGAATTTCTTTTTCAAATGGCGGTGCAGTTTCAATGGGTCGGCGAAAAACTCGCGACCGATCCGACTTTCACGCAACAGGCTTGGCGGAGTTACGGACTCATCTATGCGTGGCCGTTGTTCTTCTATACTTTTTTTTATAGCCCGCATCAAGTGTGGGTCGTGTGGGGCGTGTTGCTCACGTTTGTGATCATCCCCATCTTCGTGCTCTTTCATGGCAAGCGCTATTGCTCGTGGATTTGCGGCTGCGGCGGCCTCGCGGAAACTTTCGGCGACCGCTGGCGGCATCTCGCGCCCAAAGGCAAGACTTCGATCAGGTGGGAGTGGATGAATCTCGCGGTGCTCATCTTCGCCGCGATGGTGACCGTGCTCATGCTTGCGAAAGATGTTTACAGCGCGCTCTCGGGCGCTGCGGAGTGGGGCGTCACCACGTATCGCATCTATGCCGATGTGTGGCTCGTGGGCATTTTGCCGGTCACGCTTTATCCGTTTCTCGGCGGCAAAGTGTGGTGTCGCTATTGGTGCCCGCTCGCGAAGCTCATGCACTTGCAGTCCGCGTTCTTCGCCAAGCTCAAAGTGGGCAAGTTTAAAATCGTGGCGAACGACAAGTGCATCGGCTGCTACGAATGCTCGCGCAATTGCCAGGTCGGCATCGACGTGATGAGCTACGCGCTTAAACAACAAGTGCTCGACAACGAAACCAGCTCGTGCATCGGCTGCGGTATTTGCGTGACCGTTTGCCCGATGGATACGTTGAGCTTCGGCCAAACGAACGGCCACACCGCGTTGGTGAAGATTAAAAATCTGCGAGGAGAGATGGTGGCTTAACGCTTCTTGCAAAATTCTTTACGAAAGATAAAACTCCCGCGCGAGTGCAAGCTTGCGCGGGAGTTTTTATTTTAAAGCAGCAGGCTTGTTGTTATGCTTTGCGTTCGTTATCTTGTAATATGTGTTTGATCGGATTGATTCATTTTAATGTCGCAAATTGCAGGAGCGACTTACCCTCCTCGGTGTTGTCATTCAGGCGGAATCTTTTTAAGCAGAAGCACAGCGGTTTGATTGAAAAGATTCCTCCTGAATGACAGAGGAAGTAAAAGCTTTTGCGAAAAGCGGCATACTCGATTTATTGCTGTATTATTTCAAAAGGAGAGAGAGGTATGGCACGTATGTCGGATTTCGGCAAACAGGAAATTTCGCTACCGCAGTTTCAAAAGAAGTGGCTTTATCTCGCCGGCGGCGGATTGCTGCTTTTGTGGTTTCTGTTTTCGGCGATCTATATGGTCGAGGCCGATGAGGTCGCCGTGATTCAACGGTTCGGCAAGTACGTGGGCACTTCTGAACCGGGCTTGCACATGAAGATTCCTTTCGGCGTCGAGACGGTTGCGAAGGTGAAGGTGCAGAGTGTGCTCAAAGAAGAATTTGGCTTTCGCACTTCGGAAGCGGGCGTGCAAAGCCGGTTCGAAGCCGGGGATTTCTCCAGCGAATCGCTGATGCTCACGGGCGACTTGAACGCCGCGCTGGTGGAGTGGATCGTACAGTATCGTATCAAGGACCCCGCGAAATATTTGTTCAGCGCGCGCGATATTAAAACGACGATCCGCCACGTTTCCGAATCCGCGATGCGCAAAGTCGTGGGCGATCACAGCGTCGACGAAGTCATCATCGCCAGCCGTGAGGAGATCGCGATCAGCAGCCGCGATTTGATTCAGGAAATGTTGGACCTTTATGCGACCGGCATCGACGTCGTGACCGTAAACTTGCAGGATGTGAATCCGCCGGAGCAAGTGCAACCCGCGTTTAACTCGGTCAATGAAGCCAAGCAGGAGCAGGAGCGCATCATCAACCAAGCGTTGGAGGCTTACAACAAAGTCATTCCGCAGGCGCTCGGCCAGGCGCAACAGATCATCAGCGAAGCCGAAGGCTATGCGATCAACCGCACCAATCGCGCCTCGGGCGACGCCGAAAAATTCCTCGCGGTGTGGCTGGAATACAATCGTGCGCGCGACGTAACGCGCCGCCGCATGTATCTCGAAACCATGTTGGAGATTTTGCCGAAGGTGAAAGACTTGTACATCATCGACGAGAAGCAACAAAGTTTGATCCCGCTATTGCAAATGTCCGGCGCAGCCGTGAAAGGAGAGCAAAAATGAATCTGAAAAAAATCTTAATGGCGTTGGCCCTGGCGGTTTTGCTGCTGGTGAGCAACAGCGCGTTTTATACGTTGAATGAAATCGAGCAAGCGATCATTACCCAATTCGGCCAACCCATCGGGCAGCCGGTGCGCACTGCCGGGTTGCACATGAAAATGCCGTTCACGCAGAAGGTCACGATCTTTGACAAGCGTTTGTTGGAGTGGCAGGGAGACGCCAATCAAATTCCGACGGAAGATAAAAAATACATTTGGGTGAGCACGTTCGCGCGTTGGCACATTATCGATCCGCTGAAGTTCTATCAATCCGTCAACAACGAACGCAATGCGCAGAGCCGCTTGGATGACATCATTGACGGCGTGACGCGCGACGTGGTTTCCAAACATTCTTTGATCGAAATCGTGCGCAACACCAACCGCGAGATGACCACCGTGGAAGAAGGCATGCGCGAGGGCGCGGTGGCAACGGTCGGGATCAAAGATATGGAACCGATCAAGTTCGGCCGCGCAGCGATTACCAAACTTATTCTCGAACGAGCGCAGGTGACCATGCCGCAATACGGCATCGAACTGGTCGACGTGCGGCTGCATCACATCGACTACATCGAAGAAGTGCGGCTCAAAGTTTACGAGCGCATGATTTCCGAGCGCAATCGCATTGCGGAGCGTTATCGTTCGGAAGGCCAGTGAGAGCGAGCGAAGATCGAAGGCAAACGAGAGAAGGAATTTAAGCTCATCCAATCCGAAGCGTATCGCACCGCGCAAAAACTCAAGGGCGATGCCGATGCGAAAGCCACGAAGATCTATGCCGACGCCTACAATCGCGACCCTGAGTTCTATTCGTTCCTCCAAACGCTGGACTCGTATCGCAGCACGCTGCAAGGCAACAGCACCATGTTCCTCAAAACCGACGCGGAGTTTTTGAAGTATATAAAAAGCATTCAGGGCAGGTGAGGGCGGAGACGGAGCGCAGAGGGCAACGTGCTGGAATATGTTTTCAAAGTGCGAATTCGTGTAACCGAGGTGGCGAGGGCTTTCATGATCCAAACCAAAAACGCAAGGCCGGCAATTTTGGTGACGGGCGCCGCGGGTTATATGGGCACCGTCTTCTTGCAGGAGTTCCAGCAGAGCGCGCATATGCGCGCGCAAAAGCCTGTGCAAATCGTCGCGCTCGATCTGAAAGCGATGCCGTTAGAGCAAAGGCAGCCGGGTATAATTTATCTGCAAGAAGACGTGCGTTCTGAAAAGCTCGCGGAAATTTTCAAGCGCCATTGTGTGCAAATCGTCGTGCACCTCGCCGCGATCGTCACGCCGGGCAAGAAGAGCAATCGTGAATTGGAATACGCGATTGACGTGCTCGGCACGGAGAACGTGCTCATCGCTTGCGTGGCCGCGGGCGTGAAAAAAATCATCGTCGCTTCGAGCGGCGCGGCGTATGGCTATCACCGCGATAATCCCAAGTGGATCACGGAGGCGCAGCCATTGCGCGGCAATTATGGCTTTGCTTATTCCCATCACAAAAAATTGGTGGAAGAACTGCTCGCGCGCTATCGGCACGAGCATCCGCAATTGCAGCAGGTCATCTTTCGCATCGGGACGATACTGGGCGAGAGCACGAACAATCAAATCACCGCGCTGTTTGACCAGCCGCGTTTGCTGGCAATCAAAGGAGCGGATAGCCCGTTCGTGTTCATTTGGGATCGCGATGTCGCGCGTTGCTTCGTGCAAGCAATCTTCTCGGAACAGACGGGCGTCTACAATCTCGCCGGCGAGGGCGCGCTAGCGTTGCGCGAAATTGCGGATATACTCGGCAAGAAGTTGTTCGTGCTGCCCGCGAGCATGCTCCGGGTGGCGTTACGCGTGCTTAAGACCCTGCGGCTTTCGGTTTATGGTCCGGAGCAAATTGATTTCCTGCGTTATCGTCCGGTCTTAGACAACACGAAGCTCAAAATCGAATTCGGTTATGTGCCGCAGAAAACTTCGCGCGAGGTATTCGAGTTCTTTGTTGCCGCGCGCCAGGGCCAGAACATGCCCGTGTGAATTTGCGAAGAGAGTTCTGGGCCTTATGTGAAGAATGAACTGTTCGCCCAGGTTGTGTGCGAGATCGGAGAGTTGATTCGCCTCGAGAAGTTTGTCCGCGAGATAATAGAGGTGGGGTTTGTTTTGAAAGAATTGTTTGGCCAGCTCGGTTTTGCACACGCGGCGCTTGCCGTAAATGACGATCCGTTGCGTTTCTGAAGCGCGATACTTGCCGTTTAAAAAGTGCAGTTCGTGCTCACGATTGTAGAAAGGCAATTGCGGCTCCGTCAAAGAAGTATACTTTAGAGTATTATACTTGAAAGTATATTTATGGTAACGGGCGGGCAGAAAGAAACCAGCGGATTTTTTTGCTACTGCGCTGCTGCGCCAAGCGCGATCACGATCATCGCCAGCCCGACAAGCCCGAACACAATCGCGCTGGGCA
>CAYNDW010000231.1:0-8878 GCA_964395375.1 uncultured Cytophagia bacterium | reverse complement strand
ACGCAGCAGCGCAAACAACTCCTCGACCTCTTGCGGCGCGAGCACGGCCGTGGGCTCGTCGAGAATGAGCACGCGCGCCGAGCGCAGCAATATTTTAATAATCTCCACGCGCTGTTGTTCGCCCACCGCGAGTTCGTGAATGCGGCGTGAAGGGTCAAGCGTAATATGCAAACGTGCGCAGAGTTTTTGCACTTCCTGCTCGGCGTGGTGTAAACCGGTGCGCGACATGCGAAAGCGCGCATGGCCCAACAAAAAATTTTCCAGCACCGTGAACGTGGGCACCAGCATGAAGTGTTGATGCACCATGCCGAGGCCCGCGCGAATCGCCTCGTGCGGGCTGCGCGGCGCGAACGGTTTGCCGGCGAGTCGCATCGTGCCGCTTTCCGGCCGCAACAAACCATAGAGGAGATTCATCAACGTGCTCTTGCCCGCGCCGTTTTCGCCGAGCACCGCGTGAATTTCGCCCGCGTGAAATTGCAGGCTCACCTCGTCGAGCGCGCGTTTGTTGCCAAAACTTTTGGAGAGCTGATGGATTTCGAGTAGAGGCTGGGGCATTGCCGCGGATCGTGAGAGGAGTGGGAGAGCTGTGAATCTAGTTTGAACTGGAACACTACAACGAACTTGTCATTCTGTAAGAACCTTCTCTCGCGCTCGATAGACCGCGGTTTCGAGATTTGTCGCAAGTGCGAGGGCAGGTTCTTCCAGAATGACAAAGAAGAGGGGGCCTGCGGACCAAACGTTTCAAGCTCAATACCCCACGGGCAACGCCACTTGCCCGGCGAGTATGCCCGCTCTCACTTCTTCGATCTTCGCCAACACGTTCGCGGGAATCTTATCTTGCAGCTTGGGATTGAGCGCGAGCGCCACGACGTCATCTTGCATGCCCATGCGCAGCAACTCCGCGTGAAAAGTTTTTTCTTTTACGCGCCGCGCGATATTCACGAATGCTTGCGGCACATTCAACACCGCGCTGGCGAGCACGACTTCGGGCGCAATCTCGTTTTGATTTTTATTTGAGCCGAACGCGAACACGTTGCCGCGCTCTTGCACGGCTTGAAACACGCCGCGGCCCGCGGCGTCGGCATTTTGAAAAATAAAATCCGCGCCTTGATCCATCAACGCGAGCGCCGCCTCTTTCGCCGCGCCCACGTCTTCCCAATTGCCGATGAAGCTCTGCACAACGATGAAATCAGGATTCACGGATTTCGCGCCCGCCTCCAGCGCAAGGAAGCCGCTCTTCACCGAAGGAATTTCGAGGCCGCCCACACAGCCGGCTTTGCCGGTCTTTGACATCATCGCGGTCATGACGCCCATGAGATAGGTGGCTTGCACCATTTCAAAAATCATGGGCGAGACATTGGGCCGCACAGTTGTGCCGCTGCTGGTGACGAAAACCGTGTTCGGAAAATCCGGCGCGACCGCGGCCGCGGCATCTTGAAACTCGAAGCCGTGGCCGAACACCAGATTGAAATCGCGGCTCGCGTAATCGCGAAAGCCATGCTCGAACTCCGCCGGCGATTTGACCTCGACCTGCGAAATCTCCGCGCCGAGTTCTGCGCGAATGCGCAGCAAGCCTTCATACGCGCTCGCGTTCCATCCCGCATCACTCACCGGACCCGGCGAGAGCAGCGCGACTTTAAAGCCCGCCTGCGATTGCGGCTGGGATTGGCAACCGAGATGGACGGCAAAAAGCAAAGAGCAAAAGGCAAAGAAAAATTTTCGAAGAGACATGAGGCGAGCTTTCTGGTTTGGTTTGATTATGAGAGTCGTTCCCATTCCTCGAGCGCGATTTGCCGCCCGAGGAGCATTGCGACTTCATTCATCATCAAACGAAGTTGCGGCACGGAGTATTCGCTATTTGAAGGAATGGTGAGGCGGTGTTGCGCATAAATCATGTATTGATGCCGCGTGCCGGAATAGGGACCTTCGAAGCCGAGTGCGCGTAAACGCCGAATGAAATCTTTTCGTTTACATGGCGCCCATCGGCTCATAAACCGGCTCCTGATTCAAGTCGATGTCATCAATAATCGGCAAGGAGTGTTTTAATTTGAAACCGACAAGCAGCCAATCTTCCAAAACCGAACGTAGCTCCTGCTGACAGTGAGACAATGTATCGGCAAAAGCAATAACTCCGAGGCAAGGAGGAATGCGCCCGCTAAACGTCCCGTCTTCCAGCTTATCATATTCAGCATACGTCATGGCGCGCGTGAGGTACTCGCTCAGAATTGGTTGCACGATCATTTTGATTTACTCCTTCCTGCGCAAACATATTATCAAAAATTCGAAGAGGCATGAGCGGCTGGAATTTTTTTAGGTCGGTACCTGAAAGATTGAGTTGGAAACAGCGACCTTCATCTAAACAAGCTAAAGAAAAATTATGCAGTAACGGAGGCTTGTCAAACTCACGGCGGTTATATGCGGAAGAATATTTCAAATGTCAAGGCTGATTTGTGCGGCCCTGTAAGGCCGCGGTTGCTGGGGAAGAACGGAGCACGGATATCTTGTGCGCCGAAAGCGGGCGTAACTGCACGCGTAACCGAGGCTCTACGCTAACGCAAAAATTTTCTTTGAAGCGTTTTGCCGGAAATAGTTTTGCCTTGTTGGTCTTGCCGGTTCGGCTTATGGCCGCAGCGCGGATTTTGTTGCCGCATTCACGTATTCAATATAAGTCCGCTTTGATTTGGCGCAGTTCCTTCTCCAGCACTACTATTCTCTCCTGCATCGCACTCACCAATTGCTTCAGCGTTTCCACTTCCACGCGCAACGAAGAGCTTGCAATATCTTTCGCCGGCTCTGCGCTCTCCTCGGCATATTGGAAAAACAAATGCCGATAGCGTGTTTCCTTCTGTCCCGCTTGGCGCGGCGCTTGTTCGAGCAATGCGGGCGTGCGCTCTTCCAAGCTGTCGATCACTTCCTGCGCTTCTTCGAGCGTGGCAAATTCGTATTGCCGGCCCGCGCGGGCTTTGATCTCGCCAATGGTTTGCGGCCCGCGCAATAGGATGAGGCTCAACGCTGCGAGCTGCGCGGGTGAAAACGCCAAGCCATTGTCGCCGCCGCGATGCACGTATTTCATGACACGGCCATCGCCGCTCACAAACGCGCACAGGCCCTTTTCTTTCAGCTCACCGAGCGCAGCTTGAACTTCATCGGAGCCATATTCCACAATTGGATCACGGCTCGTTTTCTGATTGCACGCGGCAACGAGCGCGTTGAGCGTCATGGGATAATATTCCGGCGTGGCCTGGCTCTTTTCAATCAAACAGCCGAACACACGCGCGGCTTCGAGGGAAAGGTGCAAGCTCAATTTCCTTGTTAAAAGTTAACTCAAAGCAGCTTTAAAAACTCATCGACACTCAAACCCGCTTGACGAATGATGGCTCGCAGCGTGCCTCGATCAAGTTCCTTGTGATCTGGCACAACGAGTTGTGCGAATGGCGAATCGCGTCGCAGTATGATGTGGCTTCCTTCTTGGCGTTTGGAATAGAAGCCGACCTTCGACAACGCTTTAACGCATTCACGCCCCGAGATGCCAGCAAGCTTGCTCATACCGCCACCATCACGGCATCAAAATGTTCCTCCGGAATCGGCAAGCCGTCTTCTTGTAAGGCAGCGATATAACCTCGGATCGCCTCTCGCATATTCACCAGCGTTTCAGCTTTTGTCTTCCCCTGGCTAATGCAGCCCGGAAGACTTGGGCATTCAGCAACCCAGAAGCCGTCTTCACCAGGATAAATGATAACTTGTCTCATCGTGTTCAACTCCTCAATATTGTCGTTCTGAGAAGCAATCTAACGATTTCTGATAATCACCGTAAACACTTTCTTCATCTCCACCCGTTGAAACTGCTGCGCTAGCGCGCGCATCACGCCGGCTTTGTCCGCGTGGATAGAAAAGCCGAGCGCATCATACGCCGCAAGCACGCGCTCTTTGAACTCGAACTCATAACGCACGTGCTTGATGCACGCATCAATGTGCTCGCGGAAATGTTTGATGTCGTCGAGCTGATATTCTTCCAGCAAGAGCGGCAGCAGCGTGTCGTAAGTGAGATCATCGCCGGTTTCGAAATAATTCCAGCACGTCGCGCGCACCGCTTCTTTGTTGATGCCGACCGCCCAATGTATCGCCTCGACCGACTCCGGCTTGCACTTCCACATCGTCACGCGCGCGCTCGGCTCTTCGACGTACCACACCGTGCCCTCGACGCCGCTAATCTTGTCTTCCTCCGCGGGCTTGTTGCGTTGCTCCATCTCCGCGCGAATCTCGGCATACTTTGCCACCGGATCTTCTCCCGCCACCAGCTCGCCGACCAATTGCGCCGCAGGCACGCCGAGCAATTCGAGCTGCGCCGGCGGCACGACGCTCGCATCCGGCCGCACGCCGAATAACACCGCCACAGCCAACTCTTCTTCATAAACGATCAAATGCGTATTGCGCCCGCCGTACATTTCAAAACTGATGTGGCAATTATTCTTCTCCACCAACTCAGGTATCGTCGGATGCTTTTGCATCAGCTCGCGCCACATGTCAAGAAACGGGCCCCACTTGCTGTTGCGCAACACCGGCGCGAGGCGCAGCTTGTACGTGAGATAACGCTCGCCGCTCGCGTCGTGATAACGATACGCGAGCACGTTCGTGCCGTCGAGCTTTTCATAAAGAAAAATTTTTTTGATCGGCGGAAAATGAAACGAGCCATCTTTGCCGAAAGGATAGTGCAGCTTGGGCGTAGCGAGAATAACTTGCGGCGCTTCGGCCTCAGCCACATGCGTGAGCGCGAGCGCGCCGTAACGATGATCCGGCTTTTGACATAGAAACCCGCGCAAACGTTGATTGCCGTTGAGCGGATCTTCCACGTCGAACACTTGCAGCCATTTGGCTTCGAGGCCGAGCAAGCTTTCGGCAAGTTGAACGGATTGTTGATCAATGTTGGGGTTCATGTTTGATCCTAAAATGGGAAGCTCCTATGCGAACTCGTGCGACAAGCTGAGGGAATCTTATCCGCGTGCAAGTCCGACTTCGCCCGCGTTCTTTAGAGATGATTTATTGTGAAGGAGGAGGCTCTTGCCGAATCAGCCACGAGATTGTATTTTCGAGAAACTGTTTTAAGTCCTCGACGGCAACCGGTATGATCATGAAGGTGGGAATTTCCAAAATTTCGAACTGGCTCAAAGTGAAGGCCAGCGTTTCATAGGCCAAACCACCATCTTTTTGCTGAGCAGCGTCAAAATATTTTGGAATGGAATAGCCGGCTTGATCGAGAAAATAGAGGTCGATCAGGTCTTTGATTTCAGTGCGGCCCAATGCCGCGCAGATTTTGTTGGCCGCGATGTCTTCTAGGGCGTCGACGAGAACATCGCCAAAACGATTCGGCGGCTTGATTCGAAACGGAACGTCTTTCGCGAAGTGCAGCGTCAGGGGTGCTTCCTTCGGGCCGACGCGAAAATGTTTGAAAAAGGAAGTTATTTCAACGGGCACGTAAGCAATACCGAGCTTTGCGCTCGTTTCCTTGACCAGAGCCTCAGCGTGGGGGAAGGTTGCGGCATCGTTTGTAAACAAATCGAGGTCGACCGAAAAGCGGTGTTGAAGATAAAAAGCGCTCAACGCCGTTCCGCCGGTCAGATAAAAACCTTGAGCAAGCTGAAAGAACGCGCGGAGAAAGTCATTTTGCAGCGCAGTTAGAATCGTTGCCATCTTTTATTATCCCATATTTGATCCAGCGCGAATACAGAAACTCCCAGAATTCTTTCTTCCTGCCCAGCCGGCCTTTCAGCAAGCGCTCGCGATACGCGAGGAAATCTTGCAGAGAAATAAACTTCCATACGTCACGATAACGAGCATCGCGCATGATTTTCGCAATCAGCCAAAGGCGCTGCGACTCCGGCCCATTGGCTAACATTGCTTTTATCTGGCCGACCGTATACTGGTAGTCCCACATGAAATACGGCACGGCATCATCGCGAGAAATATCGAGTAGGTAGTGCTCTGCGTTATTCATGGCCGATCTCAAAGTAAGTCGCGTTTTCTCTTCAAATGTACTGATCGTATCCCACCTTGTCAAAGCCTTTCTTCCCCGCGCGCTTGCCTTGTCCTTCTGCCCAAATCAAAACACGACCTTCGTGTGATAAAACTTTCTGCGCACTGCACGTACATTCTGGCGGTTGTTGTCGTGCACAAACGCATCCGCAACGAGTACGTTTTAGATCATTCTGCGATGATTACTTCGGCAAATACTTCTTCGGAAATTTCGCCACCACCGTGTATTGCGGATCGACGATGTTCGCCACCGTGCTCGTGCCCACTTGCGAGAGCACT
The DNA here is from genome assembly GCA_964395375.1 of uncultured Cytophagia bacterium. Lineage (GTDB taxonomy): Bacteria > Zhuqueibacterota > Zhuqueibacteria > Zhuqueibacterales > Zhuqueibacteraceae > JABWAN01. The sequence goes on along the minus strand of CAYNDW010000231.1, from coordinate 2,569 downwards.
TGATACGCTTCCCAGCGATCGAAGCCATATTCCGTTTCGAGCCATTCGATCAACTCCACATGCGCGAGACGAAACGCGTCAATCAACGGACGCGCGCTGCCCGCAACCATGATGTGGTCGTCGTCTTCAATGCGCGGCCAATCAATCGGCTTGTTCTTAATGAGATCGATTTGCAGGGTCACATCCATCGTGGCTTCGAGGCCCGTGCCCGCAATCTCACCGTGGCCTTGCAATGCGTGGCCGTCGCCAAAATAAAAGAGCGCGCCCTCGTGAAAGATCGGCAAATACACGGTCACGCCTTCACGAATTTCCGGCGCATCCATGTTGCCGCCGAAATAGCCGGGCCACAATCCGCCAAACGACTCTTCGCCGCGCGGCGCAACCGCAACACGTCCGAGCATGGGCGCCAGCGGCACTTCGATCTTCTTTGTGCGACTGCGAGGTAGCTCCAAGATGCCAAGATTGCGGACGCGATCCACTTGCCAGAGAAACCGCTCGTTCGGCACCGGCGGATTGAGCATGCGGACGCGCACGTCGCTGCCGAGTCCGCCGAAGTTGCCGCTAATCGCTGCGGGCGCGAGATCGCGATTGGGCCGCACACGCAACAGCTTTACCACGAGCTGATCGTTCGGCGTCGCGCCTTCGATATAAATCGGGCCGACCTCGCCCGGCCACGCGCCGCCTTCTTTGGTATAATACGGCCCCATCATCGTCTCGCTGATCAACACTTGCCCCGGCTTCATGCGCAACACCGGCTCGCGCACTTTGAAAGTTTGATAGCCAATGGTGGGCGTGAAGCGGAGCGTGTCTTGGGCAAGCAGCACAAGAGGGAACGTGAGAATGAAGCAATACAGTTTGAAAACAGAACGCATGGCGTCCTCCTCGAAGTGGATTTCAAAAAGTGATCATCGCTTGGCGCGCCGTTTTCGCGCCGCGGTTTCTCGCGGAACAACTCGTTTCTAGGGCCGAAGGAACGATTCATCATAGAGTATTCGGGCGAAACTCGCAGCTATTTTATTTCGCGTTCGATCTCGTTGGATTCACCTCCTCCTTGCGACGGATTGAAAACCGTAATTTTTATTCGCCCGGCCGCGGCAAGTTTTTCGGTAGGCAGGCTTCCCACGAGCTGATTTTCGTTGATGAAATCGGTTTTAAGATCGGCGCCATCCGCGCGCAGGATGGACTCTTTCACAAAGTTTTTCCCTTTCACTTCTATGCGCATGCTCTTTGCGCCGATGGGGATAGGATCCGGCAATATCGCAGTGACCTCCGGGATGGGATAAGCGAGTTTGTCCTTGCGTTGATCGCCCGCCTTCGTGCTGAACAAATTGTCGGCAACCTCGCGCAGCTTGTCCGTGGCTTGTTTGGAAAACATTCCGGCAAGCCCGGAGATCGCGGCGATGCCGTACAGGTTGAGGTCGGCGCTCGTTGCACCCGCGGAGAGAAAACCTCCGCGAATGACGAAGTAAAAAACGAGCGCGAGCGCCATGCCAATGAAGGCTCGAAGAATATACCACCACAACCAGCTTCGCGCCATTCTGTTGTTGCCGACGTAGTCCACGAAAGAAGTGGCCAGATGAACGTAACTTCCCAACGCGCCGAGCAACATGATCAAGAGAATGTATCTCGCTTCGAGCGAGAGCGAAAATTCAATTTTTCCTCCGAAAAGCGCGACCTGCGTTTCATCACGGTCTTCGGCTTGCCCGGTTGAGTCTTTTGCCGTCGAGCTTTGGGCCGTTGAGCCGTGGGTTGTTGTATCTTGCGCCGACGCTTTTTTTTCTCGAGCGGAATCTTGCTCGCTCGACTTGGTATCCGCGGCCGCGGATCGTGTTTTCGTCTGCCGGTTTTGCTTTGAAGCCTGATCCAACGGAACGCCGGCGCGCTGGGAAGGCCAAAGCTGAATCACCAAATAAGCAAGCAGCACGGGGAGAATGAGAAGGTAGATTCCCAAATAATTTGTGCCGACTCGGCTGAGCGTTTGGCTCGTGGCCGCGGCTTGGTTTTCGTTTTTGGTCATGGTTTCTTTCCTCAATAATGGATGAAAGTTTTGATCTGCTCCGCCACATACTCGATCTGCGTCTTGCCTAAGAACGAATGAAACGGCAGCGTGAGCGTCGTGGCGCGCAGTTCGCCGGAATTGGGACAAACGTCTTTTGACTCGAACAGCGGTTCAAGATGCTGCGCGTACGTTCCAATCGTGGTGTGAATGTTTTTCTTCTTCAACTCCGCCATCAAGTGCTCGCGGAGTTTTTCGTTTTCAGCGCGGCAGACAAACGCTTGATACGTGTGATCAGCTTTGGGATCAACACGGGGCAACGCTAAACTCGGCACATCAGCAAGCGCTTGGCGATAGCGCTCCGCGGCTTCTCTTCTTCTTTCTAATAAAGCAGGCAAATGCCTAAGCTGCTGCAAACCAATCGCGCAATTGATATCGCTCAATCTGAAATTGTAACCGAGTTGATGAAAGCCGTAACGCAGCGGCCCGCCGGCTTTGAATTTATCCGAAGCATCGACGCCGAGCGAGGAGAGCGCGCGTACTTTGCGATAAAGCTCCGCGTTGTTTGTCACC
>CAYNDW010000230.1:0-8878 GCA_964395375.1 uncultured Cytophagia bacterium | reverse complement strand
AGAAATCCGCATACAAGGGAATATCGACAAAGGAATTGGACAACGGATTTCTGAGCCAGCCGTCGTCTTCCGCGGTGCCGGTATTGGGATACACGTTGGTGATATTCTTCGTATCCAGCAAGTTTAACACATTCACGTAGACTTCCGCGTTGATCTTGCTCAAGCTGATCTGACGGCTCAGGTTCACGTCCACGTTGAAATTGAACGGGGTCGCGGAACTGTTGATCGGTTCCACCGGATTGCGGAAGCGCGCATCTTGCAGCGGATACACGCCGATGTTCCAGGGGCTGGCTTGACCGAGGGTTGCAATTTCAGAAATCTGCGTGTAGGCGTGACCGCTGTTGAAGGTCAAAATCGCATTCAGGCCCGTGCCTTGCAGAATCTGGCCGCCATCATTTTTCGCAAAGCGATAGTCGAGGATAATGGAGCCACGATGCGATTGGTTGAAATTAAGCGGATAGGTCAAAATCGGATACCGGGTGGAACCGTCGCTCACGGCCACGCGAGTAGAGCGGCTGTCAGAGCCGGTGCCGCGCGCGTCAGACAACGTGTAGTTCACCTTCGCGGACAAGCGCTTGGTGCGACGCAGTTCGAGCGTCATTTCCAGGCCCTTCACCGTACCGAAGTCACGATTCAGCAGACCGGACAAAATCGTGGAGCCTGCAGGAATATCTTGCGTGCCATCGGCAATGACGCGATCCCAACGCAATTGATCCAACAAGTCTTTGTAAAATCCCGTGATCGTCAATGCGAAGTTATCCGTGAGCGCCTGGCGAATGCCCATTTCGTATTGCGTGGTGCGCTCGGGTTTCGCCGTGAAGCCGGCATATTGCCTACCGCTGCCGTACACGGAGCGCGTGACCGGACTGATGGTTTCACTCAAATTGCGATTGCCGGTGAACACATCCGTCAACTGCGACAACTGCACATACTTGCCGTAGGTCGCGTAGAACACAGTGCGGTCCGTTACCGGGAAAGAAAAGTTTACACGCGGCAAGAAATAATCCGTGGCATCTGAAGTGGTCAATTGGGATTCGTCGACATAATTCAGATCTTCGTTGAACGCCGGATTTTCGAGATTGGTCGGCGCCAAAGCATCGGTGCCAATTCTTTCGTACCGCATACCGAGGTTCACAACCAAGTCACGGTATTCAAGTTTGTTCTGCACATAGAAGGCCGCAAACAACGGATGACGCGGGCCATCCGCGCCCGAATTGACTTTGTTGCCGTCACTGTCATAGCCGAACGCATTAATAGCACCAGCACGCGCGATACGAACTTTACGCTCCAACTCATCAGCGAAGGTACGCACGGTCTTGCCATCTTTGCCGTAGAGATAGGTCAACAAAGCGGAAATATCATTGACGTTAAATTGGCGCATGGTCCAACGATCCAAGCGGCCACCCACTTTGATTTCCCAACGCTTGGACACTTGCGAAGTGAAATCCAAGGAGGCGCCGAGATTGGCTTGGCTGTCTTTGAAGTAGCCATTGGTGATGTTGTTGGGATGGTTAAAGGTGAAAGCATTGATGGTGCTATAGCCGCGCGGCGCTTCATAACGGGTCAAGAAATCACCGTAACCAGCATTGGCGTTGGCCGTGCTGTCGCGATAGAGCTGATAGTTATCGCCGAAGCCTTCGTCAAATTGTTTGAAATCGCGATTCGAATATGAAACCGCGGCTTCATAGAACGTGGTGGGATTCAGCACATGAGTAATTTTGAAGTTACCCAAGATATTCGTGGTTTCTTGCTTAGGCAAGCGAAGCTGGAAGGTATTGGCAAGCGCGCCCGGCCAGGTCGTGCCTGCCAAGTTTTCCACTTTACCGTAGGTGCCGGTAAGGCGGAACTTCAGGGCGCTGCTCAAATCATAAGTCAAAGTGCCATTAAAGGAATTATCCAAACGGTAGTTACGCGGCAAAGCGTTCTCTTCATACACCACGGAACCAGGCAGAGGGATGCCTTTAACCGTGCGACCATCGTTCGGGTCGGTTTTCAAACTGTCAAAACGGAACGGCTCAATAAAACGCTGCGAACGATTGCGGAAGTAATTGTGTTGCCCGGCTACAAAGAACTTCATTTTGGACATGACCGGGCCGCTCAGCGTCAAGACGCCGTTGCGGAAACCGAACGAGGAAGTATTCAAGAATTGCTCGCCGGGTTTGGCAAAATCGTCCGTGCGATAATCAAGGCCCATATGGAAATCTTGGCCACCGGTTTTGACCGTGGTGCGCACGACGCCGGAATTTGCGCCGCCAAATTCCGCGGTATAACCGCCGGATTGCAATTGCATTTCTTCGATGGCTTCCTGAATCACGCCAACGTTTTCAGCATTATTGAACGGATTGATGGCCGTAGCGCCGTCAACAAAGTAAGCCACTTCGCCGTCGCGACCGCCGCGAATGTGCAAATTACCATTTTGCTGAACTGTGCCTGCGCTCAAGGCCAAGATGTTTTGCACGCCACGAATCGGGAGATTTTGAATATCTTCCGAAGTAGTGAGGCGGACGGTGTTCGTGGTGTTGCGCTGCACCAAAGGACGTTCAGCGACAACCTCAATGGCATCAGCCTGCACGTCGGAGGTTTTCAACAGATAGTCCTGCGTCGTGGTCAAGTTGGCGCTGACGCGGATGTTCGACACGGACAAGGCCTGATAGCCAATGTACGATACTTTTACGGTATAGACGCCAGCCGGAACGCTGAGGATGACGTAGTCACCGTTCAGGTCCGCAGAAGCGCCGAGCGTGGTTCCAGCAACCTGAACGCTCGCGCCGATCAGCGGCTCGCCCGAGTCCTTATCCGTGATGCGGCCGCGCAATTTACCGTCTTGCGCGAACACCAAACACGGAACCAAGACCAACAGGCAGAGGGACAACCACAGCTTACAACGATTCATTGTACCTCCTGCATTAAATGAAATGAAGGGTTGGGGGTGAATAATATACTCGACACCTTCCCGACGAAAGCTTGAAACTATCGTCAGGCTAAAAAATCTTCATAAAGCTGCAACGTTTTACAGAATAAAGCCGTCTATAAGCAAGAAGCAAAAAAAGCAAAAGGCCGCGACCGAGTCTGTTTAAACTCGGTGAGAAACACCTTCAAAGCCTTTGCTGATTTGCGAAACAAGGCTATCGATATTTGACTTGCCGGTCGGTCGATAGCCTTTATTATTTTAAAATCAAACGCGTAACAGCAGAATAACGTTGCTAGCAAAACGGTGATGCGAATGAACTAAACTTAACCGGTATCGAAGTTGAGCTTACTTTAAACGTAAATCCGCTTTGCAGAAAAAGCTTCTGCCCCAATAGCGCGAGAAATTTATAATAGAAAAGGGATGCACGAAAGATAAGATGTGCCACGAAGAGATCATTCAATTGCAAGATCGGCTTTAGGTTCAAAATCATAACACCAATTCTGAGTGATGAACCAATTCAACAGTCAAAACAACTGCTGCAATAATGAAAGTCGCCTCGCTTCCGACGATTCCTCCGCCGAAATTTTCAGAGACAGGATAAGAGGTTTTCAGGTAAGTTTTTCCATCCTCCGGGCCCCCGGGAGTCCAGCTTAAAGAAGCAGACTCGGGCAAATTTAAAACAGCGGAGTTATTTTTTACAAAAAAAATGCCACTACCATTTTTCCATCATCCTCGCCCTCTCTTGCTCATGCGGTTTCTTACAAAGAAGAGACTTAACCCTCCTCCTGCGTCCGCTAAGTTTTATCATCCCCTCTCTTCTCCGACAATTTTTTGCATAGAAGCCGGATTTCGGTTGCATAGCACATTTGACTAAACGTTTCGCGCCTTGCGGGTATCTTTGCAAATGTGAACTAACTCTGGAGAAAAATTTTATGAACCTTGCGCCGCGTTCCCGACTATTCAATTCAAGTTGTTTTATCCTCACGCTGCTCACGCTTGCTCCCATGCTTGCGGCGCAAAACTGGCCGCAATGGCGCGGACCGGAGCGCGATGGACATGCCACAAGTTTTATCGCGCCCAAGACCTGGCCGGACAGCCTGCGACTTGTTTGGCAAATCGAAGCCGGAGCCGGTCTTGCTTCGCCGCTAGTGGTTGCAGGAAGAATATATCTGCTCACGCGCGAAGGCGAGGCCGAAATCGTCTCGTGTTATGAATTGGCGGACGGCAAACGACGATGGCGGCAAAGTTACGGCGCGCCGTTCATTCCGAACGTGCAAGCAACGAGCACGCGACTCTTTCCCGCCTCAAAAGGCCGTGGCCCGTTTGCTACGCCCGTGCTGCACAATGGCCGGCTTTACACGCTCGGCGTCGATCGTGTGCTCTCTTGTTTTGAAGCAAAGACCGGCGCGTTGCAATGGCAAAAACATTTTCTCAAACAACAAGCGCCGGACAAGCTGGTATATGAATGCCCGAAATGCGGCTGCGGTGAAGACGGCAAGGAGTTCGAACAAGCCGGTGAATGCTCCGCCTGTCGCATGCCTTTCAGCCCCAAAGGACTGGAAACCTCCGCAAATATAGGCGGCGGAAATTATTATGGCACCTCGGCCTCGCCGCTCGTAGCGGGCAAGCTTGGTTTTGTCAACCTCGGCAACCTCGACAGCGGCGAAGTGATTGCTTTCGATCTCAAAAGCGGCGCGGAAAAATGGCGGTGGCGCGGTTCGCCGCCCTCATCTTCCTCGCCGGTGCTCGCGGAATTATTCGGCGTGCAGCAAGTGCTGGTGCTCACGCGCGAGCATCTCGTCGGCCTTGATATAAAGAACGGCGCGCTGCTTTGGAGTTTTGCTATTGCCTCCAATGCGCAAATCGTCACGCCCATCGTGTTCGAAGATTTGGTGATCTTCTCTGCCTATCGCAGCCCAACGACTGCGTTGCGGATTAAAAAAGAAAAAGCAGTGTGGCTGGCGGAAAAAGCGTGGAGCACGAACGACGTGACGCTTTACACGAGCACGCCGGTATTGGTGGGTGATAAACTCTACGGCCTCTCCTATGCGAATCGCGGACAATTCTTCGCAATGGCCGCGCGCACGGGAGAAGTGCTCTGGACCAGCGAGGGCCGACAAGCCGAGGGCGCTGCAATACTCAACGCGGGCGAGGTGATTATAGCGTTGACCGACGGCGCAAAACTCATCACGCTAGCGCGCAGCGACTCGGCTTACCACGCGCTCAAAACGTATCAAGTTGCCGACAGCCCAACTTGGGCGCATCCGGTTTTGTGGGATAAAAATATTTTGATTAAGGACGAAAACCGGCTCACGTTGTGGCGGGTGGAATGAATCGTCTTAACTTGAAAGCCAAGAGTGAATCACTCTTGGCTTTCAAGTTCGCCAATAAGGCGGTGGAGAAAAAGGAGAAAGTGATTCGTCTCCGCAACCAGCGCTTTCTGCGCGGCGGGGTAAAGCTGCTCAAGCTCTTCGAGCTTTTCGAAATCCAAATCAAAGCCATAGATATGGCGGAATTTATGGCGGAAGTCGAGGAAGGATTTGAGCCGCTTGCCGGTTTCACTCGTGATGACCGCAGGACGAACCTGGGGAATCTCCAGTTGCATGTGGTGCAATAACATCGCATGCCACCCCGCTCCGCTCGGCAAGCCGCCGTTCAGTTCAGAAGCAATTTTCTTGAAAATATTTTCGGCCCCGCAGTAGAAGTCGTGAAAGATCGAGCTCTTCCCTCGCAAAAAAAATGTATCCGTCCAATCGCCATAACGATGGCCCTCCCATTCACGCTCCAAAGCTTCAAGCTTGTTCAATTCCGCCTGAATTTCCACGACGACTCGGCGCAGCGCAATCGCATCAATTTTTTTCATAGCTCCACTCCTTCTGCGGCAACGCGTTCGAGCACGAGTGGCCGCGCATCTTCGGCAGGAATGAGATCGACCTCGAAACGCGTGAGCTCACGAAGCTCCGCGCAGATGGAAAAGTATTTCTTTTTCGGCAAGCCATACACGACCAAATCGATGTCGGAAAGTTCGGTGAACTCCTTCTCGTTGAAGGCCGATCCGATACCGACCACGCGCCGGCAGCCATGGTTTTCACGCAAGAACCGCGCAATCTGTTTGGCCTCAAGCTGCGCAACGCTCTTTCTTTGCGCACGCAAAGCTTCGGCCTCGGCCAAACGTTTGCGCCAGCCTTCCACGTAGGGTTTGATATCGTAGGGCAGTTCCGTCATCGCTTCATTCCTCATGTACCGAGGAAATCCTACGCTATTCGTCATTGAAATGCAAGGCGAAATTATTCCCGCTCGGCGATTGCGCCGTCAAACGCATCGAATAAAGTCGCGGATGAAAAAACAAAAGCCTTGAACATGAAGATCAAGGCTTTTGTTTTTATCGAATATCGCTTTCAGTCGTCATCGTCATCGCCGTCGTCATCTTCATAAACCTTGAGCGAGGCTTTGAATGAGATGCGACTCGTGCATATGGATTCCCGGTTGTGCTTGTTGCGCGAGATGTACCATCGCCGCCGCAACTACTTTGGCCGAGATCGGACGATACTTGCGCAGCGGCCCGAGCCAAAGCGGCGCCGTGAATTTGAAAACATACTCGCCGATCCTTTCGCCGCGGCGAGTCTCTTGGCGCTCGCCCAGCAAGAGCGAGGGCTGAAAGATATGCACCGCGCGAAACGGCAACGCTGCTATCGCTGCCTCCACCTCGCCTTTCACGCGATTATAAAAGATCGAAGATTCGGCGTTCGCGCCCAACGCGGAAACGAGCAGGAATTGTTCGGCGCCGTTCCGCGCCGCGAGTTGCGCGAGTTGATGAGGATATTCGAAATCCACTTTGCGAAAAGCCGCTTGCGAACCGGCTTGTTTGATCGTCGATCCCAAACAGCAGAACACCTCTTGCGCGCGTGCCTGCGCCGCATGGCGCTCCAACTGGTCGAAATCAACAATACAGGTTTCAAGTTTGGGATGGGAAAGCGGCAGCGGTTTGCGCACGAACGCCACGACTCTTTCATAGGCGGCATCGTGCAGGAGCATTTGCAAACAATGGCCGCCGACCAAACCGGTCGCGCCGAGCACGAGAGCGGAGCGAGACATACGAGCCTCATCGGAAGGAAGATGAAACAACGCGCACAGCGAGGTGATTTGCGGGAGCAATATAACAACGCGGAGGTTGAAAGCAAGTCCTCCGAACATGTTCAACCACGGCTTGGCCGTGGTGTGCATCGATATACTCGTTGCGGGTGAATGTGTAACGCGACATTCATGTCGCGCACAGTTTTATCGCGACATAAATGTCACGGTACGTAGCCTCGCAATTACAAACGCAACCGCAACGAGTATATAAAGCCGCGGCCCATCGGTGACGGAGCGGGAAGGCATTGATCATCAAATTTTAATCGGCGCGAAGAGCGACCAACTCGTGCGCGGCACGAAGGGCGATTTTCGTTTGCCCGCTTCGCGCGGCAGGTCTTGCATGAAGGAGAGCAACAAACAAGCGCGCGGCGAGCGATAGAAAACATGCGCGCCTTCATAAGCATTGTCCACGAGCAACAAGTCGGACTCGCCCATCAGCATGCTCGCAAACGCGCGCTCATAGCTGGGACAAAGCACGCACTCGTGCAAATGATTTTTTCTCGGAGCAATCGCGGCCAGCAGCGCGGCGGCGGTGTTGGCGCTCGGCGTATCCGCGGGCCCGAGTGTCGCGATGCGCAGCGAGGCCAGGCGCTGCGTCGTAAGCCCGGCGATATGTTTGGAAAAAGCGGCAAGGGCTTGTTGCCAAGCTTGTTCTAGGTTCAAAGGTTGTGTTGTCATCATTGCGTCCTCGCAAAGGCCACACGGGTCAGTCCTAAAATTCTTATCCTATTTCCACCTAACATAAGCCCGCGCCCGCGCAATTGCGGAAAGCCGCGCGCCAACGCTATTCTCGCGCTTGACTTTTCTCGGCGAGTTCAGCACTTTGTCGCGCCGCAAGTCCGCTCGCGGCGTGAGAACTTCAACCCATCAAAATTTTTGCGAGGATTTTTGCATGAAGCAGATGAGCGTCACAGAATTGCGCGACCGGCGCAAGGCCGGCGAGAAGATCATTCTTTTGGACGTGCGCGAACAAAACGAAGTGGATTATTGCAAGATTGCCGGCTCGATTCACATCCCCATGAATCAAGTGCCGATGCGCATGAATGAGCTGAATCCCCAAGACGTCATCGTGGTACACTGTCATGTGGGAGGGCGCAGCATGCAAGTGTGCGGCTTCTTGGAAAGCAAAGGCTACGCGGACGTGAGCAATTTGCACGGCGGAATCAAAGAATGGTCGCGGCAAATTGATCCGACCGTGCCGAGTTATTGAGCGCGATGCCGCAAGCGGGCGCGGTTCAATCGAGCCATTCAAATTCGCGCAACAGCTTCAACTCTTGCAGCGTCGTGTAGACTTGGCGGTGGATGTTTTCTACGCGCAGCTTGTAACCGCGGCGTTGCAGAACGCGGGAGAACTGCACGAGCTGGCGCAGACCGTTAGCGCTCATCACGCGCAATGCCGCCATGCGCACACTCCAATGCGTAGCGCGGAAGCTCGCCACATCGCGCAAGAAAGTTTGCAACTCCTTTGCGCTCTCGCCGAGAATCACGCCTTCCAGAATAATCGTGATCGTGCCCTGATTTTTTCGCACCGCGATTTCTGCCGTGGCAAAGGGCCGCAGTTCGGGTTGCAGCGCTTCGGCTTTCGGCGCTGAGGCTAAAAGGGATTTTCTGACGCGCAACATAATGCCACCTCCGTGTTTGAATCTTTTGCTTGCAGTGAAGATTGCACGCGGTCGGTGAGTTAGGCGTTGCAACCTCAAGTTATCAATTTAGACGAAAGAGGCAAGCCCGAGTTGTCGCCGTGAAGTAATGCCGAGGTAAAGAGTTGGTCAAAACATGTCGATTTCTCGTTTCCGGTTCGTCTTTAAGAGGAAAATCAAACTTAGGAACGCC
>CAYNDW010000229.1:0-8985 GCA_964395375.1 uncultured Cytophagia bacterium | reverse complement strand
CACCACCCACGAGAAGGATTGCGAAACGACTTTCGCGGCGCCCATCCAGCCCAGGCCTTTGAAGGTTTGCGCAAAAACTTTGTTGCCGGCGTTCGTGTTGGTCATTGCTGCGGGTTCGTCATGAAATAGCTTGTGGCTTCAAATTATCAAATCGCTTTAGATCGTGTCACTCAGAAGGAATCCTTTTGTGCGCTCGCGTTGCTCTCCAGAACTGAAAAAGATTCCTTCGGAATGACAGTATAAGGGAGGCCTCCGCCTCATTGCTAGACTTTCATTGCGACTGTGCTCGTCAAAACTCATGACACACGAAGACGTGCATGTTGGCGCGCACAACATGCCGCATAAATCTTCTCGTGCGCTTGCACATAATGCGCATGTGAGTGGTGTTGCTCCACATATGCACGCGCGGCATGCTTAATGTGCGAGCGCAACGTTTGATCTTCAATCAAACGCTGTATTGCCTCAGCGAAGTCTGCCGAGGCAGAGGGTGGAGCGAGCAAGCCGGTTGCAGCGTCATGCACAATCGTGGGTGTGCCTCCGACTCGTGTGGCGACTACCGCCGCGCCCGCGGCCATGGCCTCAAGAATTGCGTTGGACATGCCTTCGTAGAGCGAACTATTGAGATAAACTTCGCACGCAGATAATACCTGCGCAATGTCGTTGCGCTCGCCGAGAAAAAGCGCCTCGGATAAAACGCCGCACGCCTCCGCTTGCTGCCGTGCTAGAGGCAAATTGCCGCCGCCGACAATGACCAGCCGCGCGTGTGAAAATTTTTGCCGTACGATTTGAAACGCGCGCAACATGGTCGGCAGATCTTTCACCGGACGAAAGTTGCCGATGATCGTTCCAAGCACAAAGGCATTTTCCGGCAAACCGAGCTTGCGTTTCGCCGCGCAACGGTCGGCGTGGAAATCAAACTCATGCAGCGCAATGCCGATCGGCAGCTTCACGATTTTGCGCGCAGGCACTTTCCACGAGGAGGTCAGCACTGGAATAATGTCGTCGGAGACCGCGGTGAGATATGCGCAGCGCGTTGCGAGCATTTGGCAGGCGAGGCGTTGTTTGAAGCTCGGTTGGTAGTCGTGCGTTTCGCGGCCCTGCTCGCCGTGAATGAGATTGGGAACGCGCGCGCGCGCGCCGCCGAGCACGCCGTAAAGAAATGTCGCCCAATTGTGCGAATGCAAAATATCTATGCTGCGGCTGCGGCAGAATGCTGCGATCTGCGCGATGACGCGCCATTGCATGCCCGCGGCTTTGTTGAGCGCGACCAGCTCGATCTCATCGGAAACGAGCGCGCGCGCGGTGGGCGTAATATCTTCCGTGGCAATAATCGCGGCTTGATAGCGCGATTGATCCAAACGATTGAGGAGTTTGATGACTTCCAACTCCAGCCCGCCCATGCTCAAGCGCCCGACAACGTGCGCGAGTTTTATTTTGGATGGAAGAGAGGACGAAGCGTGCTTGCAACTCGATGTCATTCAGAAGGAATCCTTTTGCGCGCTCGGGGCGAGCTTGCGCCGACCACCTGTCGCATCGCTTAAAAAGATTCCTGCTGAATGACAGGCTAAAAGTTTTTTTGCCGAAAATAAAATTATCGCGCTCCTTCCAACAAATTTTCGAGCACTGCGAGATTTTTTTCCCAATCAAAATGTGCGCGTAAAAAAGTTTGCGCATTGCGGCGCAAGCGTTCGCGCTCTTCGTCATTGCGCAATAAGCGCAGCGTTTGACGCGCGTAATCCCCTGCGGTGTCGGCGATTAAAAGTTCTTCCTCGACTCTCGCGCCGATGCCGGCCGCGGCTTGCGCGCTGGTGACCACGGGCACGCCGCAGGCCATGGCTTCGAGTATTTTGGTTTGCATGCCGCGCGCAATGCGCATGGGCGCGATAAACACACTTGCGCCTTTGAGCAATGGCCGCAAATCCGGCAAATAGCCCGTCACATGAATGCCGCGCTGCGGGTCATGCAGCTTGCGAATCTTTCGGCTGGGATTACCGCCGATAATGTAAAACTCCAACTCCGGCAAGCTTGCGCGCAGTAGCGGAAAAATTTCACGCGCACACCAAAACGCCGCATCGATGTTGGGCAAGTAATCCATCGCGCCGGTGAAAGCCAAGTAAGGATGCGAAGTGGCACTTCGGCTTATTCCCCCCTGGAGGGGGGTTAGGGGGGTGTTCTTCTCATGATAAGATTTATCCGCCTCATCATTCTGAACGACACCCCCCTGGCCCCCCTCAAGGGGGGAATTTTCATAACGCGCGAAGTCTACGCCGTTGCTCATGAGCACGGTGTTTTTGCCGCCGCGATTTTGTTCGAACAAACGCTGTTCTTCGGAATTGATGAACAGCACGTGCTCGAAATATTGCGCGGCCTCGCGTTCATATGCCGCGAGGCGGTTGCCTTCAAAACGATAGAGCCACGAAAACGGCGGCGCGCTGACTCTCGCGTACTGCTTAAATTTTTGCGAGTCGAGATCGCAGAAGTCCATCACGCGCAACGGGATGTTGCAAGTTCGCACGTATTCCGCCATCGTGGAAGAATACACGAAGAGCGCATCGAAACGTTCGCGCGCCATGAGCGCATCGAGTTGTTGTTGCAGGCGCGGCAAATAGAAATAGGATACCGTGAGCGGTTTTTGCCGCCAGAGCGCGGTGATCATGCGCCAACGCTGCGATATGGGGCGCAATCTTTCATAAACCAAATGCGGCAGCGTGCGGCGCAGTTCTTCCGCGGCTTGCATGTCGCGCTGGTTATCGATCAAACAGGCGAGATAAACTTCATGGCGCGCGGCGAGGTATTGCAGCACTTGATAGGAGCGAATCTTATCGCCCTTGTCCGGCGGAAAGGGAATGCGATGCGCAAGGAAGAGAATCTTCATGTCGAAACCATTCCCCCCTTGAGGGGCGTGTGGTTCCGCATGACGACGCTATTCAAACTCATCATCTCTAGTTTTGTTCTTTTAAAAATGCTCTTGGTATTAGTCACGTCAACGAGCGACACCCCCCTCAAGGGGGGAATTGCATAGATGAATCGAGAACACCGCATTCATGCCCGCCGCTTCAACATTCATCTCCCACAGCAATCGTCCCGCTTTGAGATTATAAAGCGCAATGCGTGTCGGCTTCGAAGCTACAGACTCTGAAAGGCCAAGACTCGATTTGGCCCAGCGTTTTACCCACGCGATATTTTCACGAAATTTGGTCGGGCGCAATCGCGAGAAGCCGACGACCGCGTGCGCTTCATCGAGCAGCAACAAGCCGCGACACCAACCCAGCGGGCCGCGGTTTTCGCTCATACGATTGAGATCGAACGTTTGCACGACTTGGCCGCTCTTGCAATCCGCCTTTACAATGTGGCCATTCACCGTAGTGAAATAGACGTGAGGTTCATGCACGATGCCGTCATGCGGGCCGCCAATTCCGATGTCGATGCGACGCTCGGGCGCAGTTAAACACACAGCATCGCGTTGTTCAAAGCGCGTGGCCCAGATTTCTCCCTCCGCGATGAAGACATGATTCGGATGCGCGAGATGCGGCTTGGTGGAAACGATGGTGCGATAATCCACGCCGCGGGAAAAACGTTGCCACGTCTCTTGCGGCGCAACGTTCCACTCGCGCAAGATTTCGCCCGCGCGCGAAATTTCGAGAATCAAATCCAAACCCGTGACGGCAACGAGCAATGTGCCTTGGGAAGTGGGCCGCACGTGATGCACGTCGTTGAAGCACGGCAGCGAGAGATAATGCGTGCGCGCGAAATCCGGCAAACGATGAATGAGCACTTCAGTTTGCGTGCAGAGAAAAAGTTCGTCGCCGTGCAGGCTTGCGGCTTTAAATAAAATCGAAGGGTCATCGGCGACCGCGCAGGCCGAGGGCGGCGTGAGATATTCCAAAAGCACTTCGAGCCGCGCCGCGGGCGCTTCGCCTTTTACCACGAGCGCTTTCTCGTAATGCGTCCACTCCGGCTGCCCGATGACGCCGGGTTTGAGCTTGCCGCCGATGAGGTAAAAATTTTGCAAAGAGGGAGGAATCACGTGTTATGTCGATGGTACCGGAAGATTACGGTCGCGTGTATTGTTGCCTCGCAACATATGACTCAGAGTACGAAAGAGGTTACACTTCGCGTTCCCTCATGTTGTGATTCAGTAGGAATCTTTTTTTAGCACTCGGCAGTGTCTCCAGTGAGTAAAAAGATTCCTTCTGAATGACAGACTAGAAGGAATAGGTGTAACCGAGATTTCGCTCGGAGTAATAAATGTTGCGCTACGAGCTGAGCGCTTCAGGGAAACTGTTTGACCAAATGCGGGCCGAGGACTTTGGTCAAGCCCAGCGGGAGGTGTTGCCACATTTTGATGGCCAATTGAAATTTGGGATTGGTGGGATTGTTATTGGGCAAAGGCGCGCCGTTCATCATTTGATATTGATACGGCAGCGGCGTATGCTCGAAACCCATATGGCGCTTGAAATGAAACGCGCCCGTGCTGTTCTTGCTGCGCCCAAAATCGAAATAGTGCAAGCCGCGTTCGCCCGCGCTTTTCATGAGCGCCCAATACATGAAGTTGTTCGGCGCGAGGAAATTTTTATCGGGCAGCGAGCCGCCGTAATACGGCAACACGGTGTCGCGATAATAAAACGAAAGCACGCCGGCAATCGGCAGCTCTTCGTGCAAGATGAGCAAGATGTCGGCATTATCTTTAAATTCGCGCAGGCAATTTTCAAACAACGTCAAAGGAAAAACGGGCGTGCCGAGAGAGCGCACGGAGGCGGCATAGATTTCATAGAAATCCTGCACGCGCGCGTTGTCAAACTTCGCGGTGAGTCCGGCCTTTTCGCCTTTGCGCACCATGCGGCGCGCTTCGCGCGGCAACGTGTTGAAATTTTCTTCCGCGTTGGCGACCAAGGGCTTGATGAACGTGCAATATAAATTCTCGCGTGTTTGCAACTCCGGATTCGAGCTGGCGAAGCGTTGGCGCAGTTCCATATAGGTCGCGCCGTGTTCGTGCGCATAGGTTTTGCCGGCGAGCAACAAGATCCGCTCTGCCTCTTCTTCCACGGCAAGCATGCCGCCATAAACCGCAAACGGCGTGGAGATCACCGCGTTGCCGGCAAACCACGAGCGCACGTGAAAGAGCGGCAGCACGCCGCGCACGACGCCGTCGCGCTCGGCGAGGAGATAGTGCGAACGATAATCAAACGTTGTTTCTAGAATGCGCCGCCACGCCGTTTGATGAAACAACGTGCCGGCCGGCATACTATCGACGAAACGATCCCAACGGGCTTCGTCTCCGGGCAAAAGGGTTTTCACTTGCATCATAGGTATGCTCGCCTTGCGAGAAGCCGCGTTTGACTTCTTCGTTGCGCGCACGCCCTCGACATCAAACCAAGCTCCATGTCCTACCACAATCCTAGTCTCGTCTTTATTTCAAACCGCGGCGGTTTTGGCTTTCAAATTCGGCAATCGCCTCATGAACTGTGACGGTCAAACTCCGTAATGCGCTAGAAACTCTTTTAGATGTGTCATTCAGGAAAAGCCTTTTTGAGTACTAGCCTTGCTTTCAAAAGGATTCCTTCGAAATGACAGCTTCCGGGTGTGCGCTTACGGGATTTGAAAATCAAAACTCATGCAGCTTCACGACGATCTTCACTCTAAATCATAGGTCGCATGATTGTAATACTTATAATCGTAATAGCGATAATCATAATAGTAAGGCAACAGGCCTTTCATGTTGTTGATGATCACGCCGAGCAATTTTTTGCGATTGTCTTCCAACAACTCCAACGCATGCTGCGCCACGCGTTTTTGCGTAACGCCGGCTTTGCATACGAACAAAATCCCGTCGACGACATTGCTCAACAACAACGAATCACTGACCGGAATGATGGGCGGCGCATCCAGCAATACGATTTGAAACGCGCGGCGCAAGCGCTCGATCATTTGCGTCAAACGCTCCGAAGAAAATAAATCCGCCGGGCTGCTCTCCGCCACGCCCGCGGTAATGACTTTGAGATTCGGAATCACGGTGGGCTTAAGCACGGAACGCAGGCTTACGCCGTGCGCGAGCAAATCCGCCACGCCGCCTTCGTTGGGCAGTCTATAAAGTTTATGCACCACGGGCCGGCGCAAATCGCAATCGACCAACACGGTTTCCGTTTGGCGATAACGCGCGCTCGCTGTGGCCAAAAACGCCGTGGTCGTGCTCTTGCCTTCGCCGGTGTTGGAGCTGGTCGTCATAAACACGCGCAGGCCGCGCTCATCATATTGCTTCTGCAGCTTGTTATAAAGCCGTTTGAACGCCGTGGCTTCCGGCGTCTCTTCGTAATAGTTGTTGCTTCTGCCCCGTGATTTTACCGGCTCGCTTTTTTTCATGCTTTGTTCGTCTAGACAATCCACTGATCTTGTTCTTGCGGTCGAACGGTCACAGCCCGATTCACACCATTGGGAGTTGCGGGCAAATCGTCAGCAACTGTTTCCGTGCGACGTTGTTTCGGTTCAAAAATTTGTTTGGGCGCGGCTGTGGTTTTCGTTGCGGGCGCTGCCGTCGCAGTTTGTTCCGCGTTCGGCGCCGCAGTGCGCCGGAAAACTTTGGGCGGCTTGCCGGAACGGATCTGAAATTCTTGTTGCGCAGTTTTCACGCTATTCACCCGCGCAAGCGGCGGCTGCGGCGTTGCCGCCGTCGCGGGTTGCACGCGCGTGCTACTGCTCGCTGTGGCCTTGTACAGCGCGGGCGCCACGCTTTCGCTCGCGCGATAATTATGCGCGAGATTATCCTGCCACTGCTCCAGCGAAGCGCCAATCTTGGGAATCACACCCCATACGGGCGCGCCGAGCAGTTGCTCCACGTCTTTCACGTTGCGAATGGATTGGTCGGACAATTCCAACACGATGACCAAGCTGAAACCTAAAATCACGCTGACGCCGAAGGCGCCGAGCACAAAAGTTTTTTTGCTGCCGCCCACCGGTTCCACCGGCATGCTCGCCGCTTCAATCACGCTGTATTTAAAATCCGCGTCGCTGTTCTGCAAGGCCTCTTCGATTTGCGAGCCGCGCGATTGCTCCAAGAACACTTCATAAATTCGGCGGTTCTGCTCCAGCTCGGCTTCCAAACGGCGCAACTCAATTTCATCCGCGGGCGCGGCGCTGCTTATTTGGGAATAGCGTTGCAACAGGTCGTTCGCCACCGCGGCGCGCGAGCGGAAGATATAAAGATCAAACTGCCCCAACTGATATTCAAGCATCGCGCTTTGCATGGCTTCCGATAAAGCCGGATAAACGCGCGCCACGACGCCTTCCAACAAGCGGAGATATTCCTGGCGCAACGCGTTCACTTCGCTGTCCAGCGTTAGTTCGGAATCCGTGCGTAAGCCCACGGCAATCGCGCTGCGCTTGAAATCCGCCATCTGGGCTTCGAGTTTCGCTTTCGCTTGCTGCAGTTCCGGTTCTCTTTCCCACAAAAGAGGAATCGCGGGCAAACGCAAATCGTTTTGCAGCTCGTTTAGTTTTCGTTGGCGCTCGGCAATCGCGCCCTCGCTGGTGCTGATGAGTTGCCGTAGTTGCAACACGCTGTTCGCGTCCAAGCCGATTTTTTGCACCTGTTCCGAGGCTTGGCGCTCTTTCAAACCTTGCAGCTTGCGCTCGGTGTCTTTCACCTTCTGTTCATAAATCTCCAACTGCTCGTTGCTAAATTCCATCACCCCGCGAATGCCGCGCAATTCATTCTTCTTCGATTCATCGACAAAAATTTCCGTCAATGATTTCACCAGACGAAAAGCCAAGCGCGGCGATTCGTTGCGCGCGGTGATTTGAAATAATTGCGCGCCCGGATTCATTTGTACGGCCAGATTCTCGCGCAACGTTTCCAGCAGCACGCGTTCAAGCACTTCGTCGTAGGTGAGCCACTTGGCCTTGGCGTGCAGGGTTTTCGCCGTTTCGTTGGCCACCGGATCCTTGCTCAATTCCAAACGCTGAATGAGTTGCAGCAAATTCGGCGGATTGAGAATCTTCTTTTGCAACTCGCGATAGTCCACGGCATTGGAAACCCCGGGCGTTACTTCGCGCATCGAACGTTGCAACCGGCTGGGCAAAACTTGAATCGTCGCGGAAGCTTCATAGAGCGGCCGAATATACAGCAGCGCCGCCGCGACACTCGCGCCGGTCAGCAAGACGATCGGGATGAGCACCCACCATTTGCGCCGCACGAGTATCGCCCAATATTGCCGCCAATCAAACTCGCGTTTAGGATTGAGCAACGCCAGCAGTTGTTCGGCGCCGGGCTGTTGGCCGCTTTGTTCTTGGATATTCATAATCGAGTTTAAAGAAAAATTTTATCGCGTCTTTCTATATGAACCTCGCACCCCTTTCATTGTCATTCTGTAAGAACCTTCCCTCGTACTTGCGGCCACTCTCAAAACAAAGTGCGTCTCAAGCGCTAGGGAAGATTCTTCCAGAATGACATGCTATAAGGGAGCGCCGGTTGCACTAGAGCGCATCATCGAATAATCTGCACGACAATAAAACTCGCCGAAGACGCGAGAAAAATGCGGATGCCTTCGGAGATGTAACGCGGGGTCTCGCGCTTGCGCGGAACATAAATCGCGTCGCCTTCATGCAGTTTCAGCGGATGCGGCGAGGGTTTCTTCAAATATTTTTCCATGTCGATGAGGGCCACTTCGGCTTGATGCTGGTCGTGAAAATAGAGCCGCACGTCTTTCAAGTTTGCCATCTCGGTGGGCCCGCCGGCGCGCACAATCGCGTCGAACACATCCATGTTTTTTTCCAATTCGAACATACCCGGCTTGGCAACTTGTCCGATCACGTGAATAACATTGCCTTGGGTCGCCGCTATTGGGCCTACGCCTTCGACGCCCGTGGCCGGCGCGCCGGGCACGCTCACATTATCGCCCGGATAAACCGGCGGCAGCGAAGCCAATTCGCCGCGCTCAATCACGCTGGTGAGATCAACGCGCAACGTGCGACCGGCATCCGGACCGGACC
>CAYNDW010000228.1:0-9088 GCA_964395375.1 uncultured Cytophagia bacterium | reverse complement strand
GGGTTATGCCTCCCCCCGAAAACGCCGAAGTCTGTCCACCGGTAACTGAGGCATTGCGAGGGCGCGTAGATCATCGTGGTGACTGCATATGAAGCACGGAGCCATCCCCCATTTGTCATTCCGAAAGAATCTTTTTAAGCATTGAAAAACATATCAAGCGCGTAAAAAAATTTGGGCGAATCCTTTTTTAACTCTTGCCATAAATCGGCACGACCGCGCCGTTGATCGCGCCGGCTTCTGCACTTGCCAAATAAAGCATGAGATGCGCGATGCTCGCGGGCGCAACCCATTTGGAATAGTCCGCGCCCGGAATGCCCTGACGATTTTGCGGCGTATCGATCAAACCCGGCAGCACGACATTCGCAGTGATATTGTGCGCCTTCACTTCCTGCGCGAGACTTTGCGTGAGCGTGAGCACACCGGCTTTGGATACGGCATAGGCCGCTGCGCCCGGCCCAACTTCCACCGCGCCGCGCGAGGAGGTGTTGACAATGCGGCCGTAATTTTGTTTGAGCATGTGCGGCAACACGGCTTTGCACGAAAGAAACGTGGATTTGAGATTGAGCGTGAGCATGCGCTCCCAATCGACTTCGGTCGTGTCGACGAGATTGACGCCGCCCATATAACCGCCGACGAGATTGACGAGCACATCGACGCGGCCGAAGTTGTTGATCGTTTGCTCGACGAGCGTTTGCATGCCGGCTTCTTTTGTCACGTCTGTGCTAATGCCGGTCAGGCGCGATTTTTCCTCGCCGAGCGCGGCTTGCAATTCGGCGAAGCTGCGCGGGCCGTGATAGGTCGTGGTCACATGCGCGCCGTTTTTGAGGAAAGCCTGCGCAATCACTGCGCCGAGCGCGCCCGTGCCGCCGGTGAGGAGAACAATGCGATTGGTAAAATTCATCTGTGAGAGCTCCTGGGTTGAGGTTGAAAATATAAAACCCAAACGTGCGCAAGGCTTGAAGGGGCAAATTTGACATTGATAAAATTGTTTGGCACATTTTGGCCGTTGTCAATTGGTCGCGGCACGAGCACATTCATTACAACCGGCGAAACAAACACGGGCCGCATTTCAAAAATATCCTGTAAGCGGATGGCTCAAAGTAAGCGGATAACGCCTGCCGTCTTTATCCGCTTGATTCGTTGAATCCGCTTACAAAAGCTTTTGCTTTTAAAACAAGACTTTCAACTTTAGAATAAAAGAGGAGCACGCATGATCGCGTTTGTTACTGGCGGCACGGGTTTCATCGGCAGTTTGTTGGTGGAGCAATTGGTGCAAAACGATTGGGAAGTGCATTGCCTCGTGCGCAAAAGCAGTTCGTTGAAATGGCTGCAAAAGCTGCCCGTGCAACTTGTTCACGGCGATCTCTTTGCAGAAGAAACTTTGGCGGCGACGCTCGCGCAGGCGACGCATGTGTTTCATCTCGCGGGCGTGACCAAAGGCCTGACGGCCGCGGAATATTTCCGTTCGAACGGCGAGGCCACGCGCGCGTTGTTGCAGGCCTGCGCGCATCACGGCACACAAATCGAACGGTTCGTTTACGTCTCGAGCATTGCCGCGGCCGGGCCGAGCCGCGACAGACATTTGGTGCGCGAGGAAGAAACGCCGCATCCGGTTTCGATTTACGGACGCTCTAAAGTGGAAGGCGAGCGTGCGTGCGCCGAGTATGCCGGCAAGCTGCCGATCACGATTGCGCGCCCGCCGATTGTATACGGCCCGCGCGATCGCGACGTGTATGAATATTTCAAACAGGTGCAGCTTGGCGTTCGTCTGCGCCCCGGCCGGCAAAAGCGCGTTTATAGTCTGATTCACGTGCAAGATTTGGTGGCGGGCTTGATCACTTTGGCGCAACATCCGCGCGCCGCGGGTGAGACTTTTTTCCTCACGAATCCCGCGCCGGTGGAATGGCCGGAGTTGGGCTTGGCCATTGCGCGTGCGATGCAGAAGAAGACGATACAAATCACGGTGCCGGTGTTTGTGACCACGATCATCGCGGCGTTGAGCGAGTTGGTTGCGCAGCTCCTGCGCAAACCGGCGCTGTTGAATTTCGATAAAGTGCGCGAGATGCGCGAGACGCATTGGATCTTTTCCGGCGAAAAGGCGCGCACGCAGTTAGGCTTTGTGCCGGCGCTGTCATTGGAAGAAGGCCTGCGCCAAACGGTGGCGTGGTATCGCGAGAATGAATGGTTGTGATGCGGCCAGCGAATTTTTTGCCGCCCGCGGCGGGCTCTTAGCTCGCGATGTCATTCCGCAAGAATCCTCTTAAGCACTAACATTGCAGCCTAGAACTGAATCCGGTTGCTCTCGAATACTTCACAACCCGGACGAGCCGGCGCCAACAAAAGAAGCGCGTCCGCCTAACCTCGCCGAATAAAAAATTTTCCCAGTGCCTCTCGGTGTCCTCGTTGGTTCTCGGCGGAAAAGTTTTTGCTCTTTTTAAAATGATTCAACTCTAAAGCGCCCAGCGCGGACGAGCCGCAACCCAAAAGATCAACACGGAGAAAACTGAGCAAACAGAGAGGGCAAACTCTGCATGGTTTTCCAAGCTCTGTTCACTCTGTTTTCTCCGTGTGATTTTTTTCGACGATTCAACTTTTTTAAAGAGGCTAAAAATCCTCCATCAACTCCACTTGCATGCCGTCCGGGGCTTCCATGAAGGCGACTCTGCGCGTGGGCGCGGCAAGAAAGTTTTCGAGAACGAAGCGCGCGCCGCGTTGTTTGCATTCCGCGACCGCGGCCTCCAAATGGGGAACGAGGAAGGCGAGATGATAAACTCCCAGACGATTTTGATTTTCTTCCACACGCAATTCGGCCGCGGCGGGCTTGGGCGAAAGGCAGAGATGGATGCCGCCGAGGCGCAGCGTGATAATGACGCGGCCATTGTGCTCCGTGCGCCTGACGAACTCCGCCCCCAAGACGTGTTGGTAAAATTGCGCGGCGGCTTCTAAATCGGCGCAGCGAAAATGCGCGTGCTCAATAGCGAGGTTTATAGTCACGTTTCTTTTTCTCCTTTTCCTCGGCTTTTCTTTGCAGCTCGGCGAAGTTGTTCGCGGCTTCGTCGCGCAGTTTGAGTGCCAGCGCTTGCTCGTATTTGTTTTCGGCATGGGCCGCGGGCAATTTGTTGGCATCGTTATTAATGGCATACTCCAAGTGCTCGCGAAACAACTCGGCCTTGTTTTCCGGCAGCGCATAATGCCGGGCATAGGCCGTGTGATTGGCAAAATAATCCGGCGCAATTTCCAGCGCGCGCTCAAAACCTTCCCGCAAACTTTGCGCGCCGACATAAGGCGGCTTCATGGGCACCACGCGACTCGAACGATACACGCCGCCGTAATCGAACGTTTCATCCACTTCCAACACCGCGCGCTTGTAAAGCTCGATCCGTTTTTTATTACCCAATCGCCGCAACGAATTTTGCGAATCCGTCCAGCGTTCTAAATTGACGCTCAGCCAGTAGATCGCGGCGAGCCAGTGCCGGCTGCGCTCCGCTTGTTTGTTGCGTTTGTCAAAGTTGATCTGCCGCACCACTTTGCCGAGCGCTTCGTCTTCCTCTTGTGTGCGAATCATGTGCATGCGAAACGGCTCGTGCAATGCAAGCGTGCGTTCGGCGATTTCCAACCCGGCATAATACAGCGTATCGCGTTCTTCGTCCGTTTGCGCGCAATAGTCGCCCACGAACGCAAACGCCTGCGCGAGTTTCACGCCAAGTTGGGGATTGCGCGGGTCCGCGGCAAACGCGCGTTGATAAGCAAACAATGCGTCATACGCGATTTCGCGGTTTTCGCGTTTGCTCCAGAGCGCATCGGCCTCGGCATGAAGCGCCGCCGTGTCTGCTTGCGCAATCGGCGCGGGAATTTTTTCCAAGAAAACGGATTTGCGCCCGCTGCAATTTAACAGAAGAAAGACACAACCGCCGGTGCAGATAGCGCGAACGATGAGCGAATTGAAGGTGTGCATGAGAGAAGGAAAGTTAGGCTTGAGGCTTAATCGCGAAATGCGCTTGTAGTTACGCCTTCAGGCGTTTGCAGCTAAGCAACGAAAAGGCCTGAAGGCATCACTACGAACGTTGAATAGGTCACGCCACGTCCGAAACTTTCGAAACGACTTCGCCGTTGGCTTCGCCGAAGTGCTCGCTCTCGCGCGAACTCGGGCCTTCGATGTCCATCAAATATTGAAAGCGTTTGCGAAAATCGTCCAACGAGACGTGCGCCGTGGCGGCATATTTCGCCAACTCGTGCGGATCATTGAAATCTTCCGGCGAGAGGCGAATCATGTAGCGCCGTCCCACTTGATAATACTCCGAAGTCATATCCACCATGCGAATGCGCGCGCGTCCGGTTTGCGGATCGAGAATCTCGGCAAACGGGATCGGTAGGAAACGGCCATTTTGCACCGAGACCATCGCGGCGTTGCCGCCTTCTAGAATATAACGCGCGGCGCAATAGCCGAGATCGCGCGTGTATTCCATATCCAAAGGGATGGGATCGGCGCAACGCAATTCATAGCCGATGTTTTTCGCAACGATGGTGGATTTGAGCCCGAACTCTTTTAAGCGCTGCTGCACTTTGGCTTTGACGATCTCGCCAAAATTAATTTCCGCGAGGCGCACATTGTCGTGGGCGTCGCGCTCGATATTGACCATTCCTTTGAAATCATCCGTATCGAGAATTTCCACCAAGCCTTCGGCGAGAATGGCGACGCCGTCGGGACGGCTATAGCTCAAACGCTTGATGATCGCGCCCGCCAAGATATCCGCGAGCACGCCGAGTTTGAGTTTCTGCCCGTGAAATTCTTCGGGAATGAGCGTCAACGTTGCGCCCGCGGCTTTGCCGATGCCGAGCGCGAGATGCCCGGCCTTCCGGCCCATTGCGACCACGAAGTACCAACGCGAAGTCGTGCGGGCATCGACCATGAGATTCTTCACAATGTCCACGCCGATGTGTCGCGCGGTTTGAAAGCCGAAGGTGTTGATGCCGAGCGGCAAATCGAGATCGTTGTCGATGGTCTTAGGCACATGCACCACATGAATGCGGCCATCGGCCATTTGTTCGAGCTTCATCGCGGAATAGGCCGTGTCATCGCCGCCAATCGTGATCAGCCGATTGACGTTCAACCGCAAAAGCGAGGTGACGGTATTCTCGAGGTACTTGGAATTTTTCGTGGGATTCGCGCGTGAGATGCCGATGTACGAGCCGCCGCGAAAGTGAATGCGGCTGACTTTTTCAATCGTCAGCTCTTTGACTTTATCAATCTGGCCCGCCATCAACCATTCGAAACCGTCTTGAATGCCGATGACTTCGGCGCCGCTGAGAATGCCGCGAATCGTGGCGGCGCCGATAACGCTGTTGATGCCCGGGGCCGGCCCGCCGCCCACGAGGATGGCGAGTTTCTTGTGTTGCGTGCTCATAGTTGCTCCTTTATTTCGTTCGAGGTGTTTGCGCGAGGTGCATGTGGAACCGACGTGAAGCTCCCAACCATACCACGACGTTAAAGCAAGACACCGAGGTTGTTATGACCATCGAAGACGTAACATACGCGTTGGGTTTGCGAAGCGACTGCGTTCTGCGACATTCATGCACAGGTCCGTTCGCCTGCAATGCGTAGACTACTCGTCGCTTGTGGTTTGAATGTGGCGATAAAAATTTAACACTGCGTTTTGCGCTTCATCTTTATTGCGAATGTTTTTCAAGTCGATCATGTGGGTGCGGCCGCTTGTCATTTCAATCGCGATCTTGGAATCGGCGCAACTCAGGTTGCGCACGTCGCGCCATTGCAGTTGTAGCTTGCGGAAGGGCGAAGTTCGCGCCGACAAGCCGGTTTCATGCAGCCGGATGTGGCGCAAATGCAAGAGCCGATGAAAGAGAAAACCGCGCGCGAGCATGAGGACCGCCACCAAGAAATAGGGATACGGCAAATACTTCTTGCCCAAATGAAGTTTGTGAAAACCTTCGATGAGCAGCACCGGCACGGAAAATAGATCGACCCAGCCAAAGTTGCCGTGCTCATGCCGCCGCAAACTCCGCAATTCAAAGGCAACGGCAACGAGCACGGTTGCGCCCGCGAGTATCGCTAGCCATGTAAAGAAAGACCGCGCGCCATTCGGCTCCTGCAAATGTTCGAAGCCGGCAAGCACAAGGAGAAAACCGGCGATGCCGTGCTGCACCGCGGAAGCGCGCATCGAGCGTTCAAAGGCGAGCGCGTAAAGGTGGATCGTTTGGGAAGGCATATGGTTCTCTTAAAAGTGCAATCGCCGCAAGAAAGCAAAGGCATTACCCAACGGATGAAAGCTGCCAACGGTCAATCGTGCAAAATCCGTCGGCCGCTTTTATCCGTTGGAATTTTTTGCTTGGTTTCGGCTTGTCCGGCTTATGGCTGATGCAATAAAAATTCGGAGGCGAATATAAGCAGATTATCCTTCGAAGCAAATTCAAAATTCGGCCTTGATTCCACAGGATAAAACCGCTATTTTGCCGCCGCTAAAATTTGGAGCGCAAGATGACGATGCTACTTGATTTCACTTCGCCCGGGTATGCCTTCGCGCCTACGGGCCACAAATGGCCGCCGCAAGGGCAATGGACATATGAGGATTATTGCCGCTTGCCGGAAGACGGTTGGATTTATGAAGTCCTTGAGGGAGAATTGCACATGTCGCCTGCACCTTTAACGCGCCACCAGAAAATCATACTGAATCTCTCCGCTACCTTTTGGACTTACAACAATCAGCACCAATTCGGCGAGGTTCTAATTGCGCCAACCGATGTAATTTTACCGGGATTGACTTCTCCGGTGCAGCCGGATATCGTCGTTGTTCTACAGCACCACCTTGCGATTGTTAAAGACGAGCGCATCGAAGGCGCTCCTGATCTTGTCGTCGAGATTCTTTCGCCCTGGAATTGGAACGTTGATCGCCAAAAGAAATTTAAAATCTACGCCAAAGCCGGCGTGCCGGAATATTGGATCGTCGATGCGGAGAAACGTACGATTGAGCTTTATGTTCTGCGCGGCGATGCGTATCACTTGCTCGGCAACTACGGCGTGGGCGAATGTGTGCGTTCGGAAGTGGTGATTGGATTCGAAGTAAAGGTCGAAGAAATTTGTCGCGCGTGAGTACCATCCCCAATTTTGTCATTCAGAAGGAATCTTTTTAAGCACTCGGCGCAATCTCCAGCGCTGAAAAAGATTCTTGCAGAATGACATGCCCTTGAGGTGTTTCCACCTATCTGACGAAAGAGAAAACATGAAAAAACTCCTTCACCTCTTCACAATGCTTCCGCTCTATGTACTCCTTATTATTCCCTCCTTTGTAATCGCCGGCGCTTCTTCCCCTCCGGTGCGCGGGAAACACGGCATGGTGGTTTCTTCGCAATATCTCGCCTCGCAAGCCGGGCTTAAAGTTTTGCAAAGCGGCGGCAACGCGGTTGATGCCGCGATTGCAACCGGCTTTGCGCTCGCAGTGACATTGCCGGCGGCCGGCAACATCGGCGGCGGCGGGTTTATGATCGTGCATACTAAAGACGGGCTCGTCCGCGCATTTGATTTTCGCGAAAAAGCGCCGGCCGCGGCGCATGATCGCATGTATCTCGACGCGAACGGCAAATACTCCGCGCCGAGCAACCACGAAGGCTATCTAGCGGTCGGCGTGCCGGGCACGGTCGCGGGATTTTTTCTCGCGCATGAAAAGCTCGGACGCAAGCCGATGCGTGAACTGCTCACGCCCGCCATTGCGTTGGCCGAAAAGGGCTTCACGGTAACGTGGGGTTTGCATGATGACTTTAATTCCCTCGCGGAGGAGTTTCGCCAACATCCCGCAAGCGCGAAAGTCTTCTTCAAAAATGACGAAGAGGTTTATCAACCCGGCGACGTGTGGCAGCAGCCCGATCTCGCGAAGTCGCTCAAGCGCATTCAACAAAACGGGCGCGAGGGTTTTTATAAAGGCGAGACCGCGCGTTTGCTCGCCGCGTGCATGAAAAAGTACGGCGGCATTATTACCGAAAAAGATTTGGCTGATTATGAAGCCAAAGAACGCGCGCCGATTCACGGCACCTATCGCGGCTATGACGTGTATTCGATGTGCCCACCCAGTTCCGGCGGCACGGCCATCGTTGAAATGCTGAACATTCTCGAAGGCTTCGATCTCAAGGCTGCGGGCTTCGGTTCCGCGCAGCACGTACACTTGCTCGCGGAGTCGATGCGGCGCGCATTTGCGGATCGCGCGCGTTATGTCGGCGATCCGGATTTTAATCCCGAGATGCCGATTGCGAAACTCACGTCGAAAGCATATGCCGCGCAGCTTCGCCGCGGCATCAGCCTCAATCGCGTTTCAACGAGTGATCCGATTGCGTTTAATGAAGCCCACGAATCTTCCGAGACCACGCATTACTCCGTGGTTGATGCGGAAGGCAATGCCGTGGTCGTTACGTACACACTCGAAGATTGGTACGGCACGCGCATCGTTGCGGAAGGCTTGGGCTTTTTATTGAACAATGAAATGGGCGACTTCAACCCGCAGCCGGGCCGCACGGATAGCACGGGCATGATTGGCACGAAGCCGAATCTCGTTGCCCCGGGCAAGCGTATGCTCTCTTCCATGACGCCGACGATCATCGCGAAAAACGGCAAGCCCTATTTGCTCACCGGCTCGCCGGGCGGACGCACGATCATCAACACCGTATTGCAAACAATCGTGAACGTGCTCGATTTCGACATGGATATCTCGGAAGCGCTCGCGGCCCCGCGCGTGCATCATCAATGGCTGCCCAATACCTTGACGATTGAAAAATTCGGCGTGTCGCCGGAAACGCAACGCCTGCTCGAAATGTTTGGACACAACGTTCGCCTCTCCGGCTCTTCGCGCAGTCAAGGCCGCGCGATGGGCATTATGATTGATCCGAATGACGGTCTGCGTTTGGGCGCGGCGGATCCGCGCGACAAAGATGGCGCGGCCGTGGGATATTAAGTTCATTTTCGAATTCCACCTCCTCGCCCTGTTATTCCGCAGGAATATTCTTAAGCGCTGGAATCAAAGCCCGGCGCCGAAAAAGATTCCTGCTGAATGACAGCGCAAGGAGGAAGGGTTCACTTCACGACACT